>CAIQLE010000189.1 GCA_903872555.1 uncultured bacterium | reverse complement strand
CTCAGGCTGCGGCAGCACATTGTGGTTGAGCTCTTGAGTGCCCGCAGTGAAGATCAGCGGGTGTCTTATTTTCAAAGCAGGGGTCTTGTCAGGCGTGATTAAGCATCCCGGTATATCCTTGCGATCTATAAATTAACGATCTGGTCCAAGGCAAAAATGTATTTCCTAAGATGGATGATGTGCGCGGTTTTTGCTGCATGCCCTTTGATGGCGCATGCGGCTTTGTACGATGAAATTCAAGTCTACGATGACAGCATTAATGAGCCGGGTGAATTCGGTCTTGAGACGCATATCAACGCCACGCCTAAAGGGCGTTCGACTCCCAACTATGCCGGTGAAATTGTTCCTGATCGCGGTGCCCGACTGACGGCAGAGTTTTCTTATGGGCTGACTGAGGTCTGGGAGGCTGGCTTATATCTGCCCATGCTGATGGATAAGGACAGAAATTTTTATCTTGCGGGTACGAAGCTGAGACTGAAGTGGATCCCGAAAAAATCAGATCCTGAAGGCGGTGTGTTTTACGGTTTGAACTTTGAATTGGCTAAGGTCGGCAAACAATTCGATGAATCTACGATGGGCTTTGAGCTGAGGCCGATACTTGGGTACAGAACCAAGGACTGGATGTTTTTAACTAATCCGGTGATTAGCTATCCGCTGAGCCCGGGCTACCGACAGGGGGGAGTAGAGTTTTCTCCTTCGATAAAAATTTCAAGAAACATCGGAGATGGTATTAGTCTTGGAACAGAGACGTACAGTGATTTAGGTAAATTGGCGACTCTGTCAGCGTCCGGCGATCAGCAGCACACCATCTATGCTGTGATTGATGTGGATAGGGATCCATGGAAGTTCAATCTGGGTCTGGGTTATGGCTTGAGTCAGCTGTCGGATCGCTGGACGATTAAGGCTATCTTTGAAATCCCCTGGCCCTTTAGTCATCACTGATCTTCACAACTCTTCACAATTGATCACAGCGCATCGCTTAGCATCAGTGGCAATCATTTGCCGTCTCAAGCGGCAAATTTTCACCGGATGGCGGCAATAGATTTCCTCTCATATGCCTGAATCAATCATTAATCACCTGTAAATACTGACTTAATTCAAATTTATGGCAATGGCATAATAATTGCTGCGTCTGATGTGAAACCATCATCAGGAGCTATCACATGTCAATCAGCGGCTTGGGCAGTCAGAGTAGCTACGTCAACGCTTATAAATCGACGAGCTCGACGAACTCGACTCAGCAAGTCAAAGGACCACGCCATCATCATCAGGATAATGATGCTGATGATGCCTCAGCTTCTGCAACGGGTGCGAGTACTGGGGTAGCTAAATCAGGTTTTTTGGAGATGATTCTCCAGTCACTGGCTTCATCGGTTGCGTCTTCTTCTCAGACATCAACGGCGCAGTCATCAAGCACGCAGTCTGCGACTGCCTCAGGCAGTAATTCCGCAGCAACGGCTTCCGGTGGACAGAGTTCAGCTTCGGATACGGTGAATGCCTTTGCTGATTTCATGCGTAATCTGATGGCGACTTTGCAGTCGCAAAATGCTTCCGGCATTAACCCTAATTCTGCCAACTCAGCGGGCTCAGGTTCTGGCGATGGCACCGCGCCTCCGGCTTTCAGTCTGGGCATGCCGCCACCGCCACCGCCGGATGCGAATGGTCTGGCATTGGCCAGCACGAACACGGCCTCTGCAGCCGGCACCAGCAACGCAAATTCAGCGGTATCAGATCCTTCAACCATGCCAGCGCATGGCCGCAGGCATCATGGCCTTGATCGTGCCATGGGTGGACAGTTTGCGAGCAATCTGGACAGCCTGATTCAACAGCTGACGGCCGGAACCAGTTCGACTGCGGCGGCTTCGAGCACCACCACGAGTGCCACTGCTGCGCCTGATGCAACTGGGGCGACAGCAGCAGCTTCATCGGTGGCTGCATCAACCGCTGCATCAACCGCCGCATCGGGTGTGCCTTCAACTGGCAGCGTGCTGGAGACGAGTTTTTCTAAGCTGATTGCTTCGCTGGGCGGGAATACTGATGCGGCCTCACTGAAAGGTTTTTTACAGACCTTGCAGGCAAATATAGATAACAATGGTCATACTGGCAGTTTGGTCAATGCGACAGCCTGATTGAATGCTTCCCGGCTGCGCTGTTGACGGCAAGATGAATTCATTGTGATCCATGCTTACACCCAGACCTGACATAGCAGCAGCTACAACAGCAGACATAACAGCAAATTCAGACATCCTTATCATCTACGATGGGGCCTGTCCTTTCTGCAGTGCTTATGTGACATTGCTCAGGCTGCGGAAGCACTTTGTGGTTGAGCTCTTGAGTGCCCGCAGTGAAGATCAGCGGGTGCAGCATTTTCAAAGCAGGGGTTACGACCTGAATCAGGGCATGCTGCTGATCATGGGCGATGCTGTTTATGCAGGTGCCGATGCCATGCATGTGCTGGCGCTGTGCTCTCGTACTGATGATGTTTTTAACCGGTTTCAGTATGCGATTTTTTCTCGCAAGCGACTCTCGCGACTGTTGTATCCGGTGTTGAAGGCAGGGCGCCGTTTGGTCTTGCTGTTACGCGGCACGCCTTTGATCAGGCATTCACCATTGCCCTGAACAATAAACAATCGCAGGGAAGCTGCTCAGCCAGGCCCAGAAAAAACGGTTCAGTCCAAAGAATCGAAACACCAGAAAATGAAACACGGCGGCGATGCCGCAGCAAACCATAGCCCAGAGCGGGCCTGCCATAGCCAGCGGGAAGCAGCATTCCCACACAATAAATCCCCAAGAGCAGAGCATGGCCACAGCTCGATTGCGCAGTAGGCTGTGGGGTTTCAGTGGGCCGTACAGACCGCCATCTAAAAAATACGGCAATGCCGTGCCATTGCGCCATTCACGCGAAAATAATTTGATCGCGCCTGAAATGAAATACGAGCTCATCGCATGGATGCTGACATACCAGAGCCCGGCTTTCCAGGCCGTCACAGGGCCAACGATAGGCGAGGCCAGTTGAGCGACCAATAAACCGGTCAGGACAATCAGGGTCATGAAATCGCTGCCGCCATTGAAGGCACCGCGCCAGCGTATCAACATCAGGATATTGCTGATAAAAAGCAGGCTGACACTGGCCGGACTGCTGCCTGCGAACAGGCTGGCTGCTGCGCCGGCACGCAGGAGCAGATGCAGATGATGACTACGATCCTGATACAAGAAATCAAACAGCTTTCGCAGCGGGGCTGAGGCATGTGCCACATCGCCCTTTTGAATTGTCCATGACCACAGCCCTTGCGCTGTTGTGGCGGATTGCAGGCGCAGGAATTCAAAGGTCTGAATCATGAGACTCAGGGCACACAGACATTCCAGTGCTCTCGCGGCAAGGTAGAGGCTGTTCATTTACCAGTCCATCGCAGGCGAGGTGAGGACGGCCATGTCTTCATTGGGCTCTTGCAGCGGCGGCACCAGCCTGAGCTGGAACTGAAACTGGTGGATCTGTCCGTTCTGTGCAGCGAGGAGCTCGCGTGCCAGCCG
>CAIQLE010000188.1 GCA_903872555.1 uncultured bacterium | reverse complement strand
GTATCGCTGTGCTGCAAATGATGGGCATGCTGCATCAGCATCAGCCCTGGGCCATGCAGCCGGGTTCGCGTGAGGCGGTGCATTATTTTTCGGAAGCAGGGCGGCTCGCCTTTGCCGACAGAGAGCGCTATCTGGCTGATCCGGATTTCATCACTGTTCCAGTAAAGGCCTTGCTGGATAGACGCTATCTGGAATGGCGTGGCGCACAGATAGACAGTCGCCTCAGCATGGGTGTGGCGCAGGCCGGTGATCCTGTCAGACAGTTGGCGCTGCGCGGCAAAGACAGTGCGCCTGATTTGCCTTCTACTACGCATATGGTGGCAGTCGATCGTCACGGCAATGGGGTCAGCATGACGAGTACGATTGAATCTGAATTCGGCAGCAAAATTTTTGTGCGTGGGTTTTTATTAAACAATCAGCTGACCGATTTTTCTCTCTCACCCAAAGACAGTGAAGGCCAGTGGGTGGCGAACCGGGTCGAGGCGGGCAAGCGTCCGCGCAGTGCTATGTCGCCTATGGTGGTGCTGTCTGAGGGGCGCTTGTTTATGTTGCTGGGCTCACCGGGCGGGAGTTCAATTATTAATTTCGTCGCAAAGACACTGAACGGTGTGCTGAACTGGCGTATGGATATTCAGACGGCAATTGATATGCCGAATGTCGGTAGCCGGAATAAAGAAACCGAGCTGGAGAAAGACAGTGCTGCCGAGTCTTTGCAAGCAGACTTGCAGCACATGGGACACAGGGTCAACATCCTGCCTCTTAGCAGTGGTGTGCAGGCCATCGTGGTGGATAAACAGGGTCTGACCGGCGGGGCGGATGCACGTCGTGAAGGTGTGGCCGCCGGCGACTGAAGTTTTAAATTTCTATCTTGGTCCCTAATTCCACCACGCGATTCGGTGGAATCTTGAAGAAGTCAGAAGGCTTGGCTGCATTTTGCATCATCCATGCAAACAGACTTTCACGCCAGATCGCCATGCCGGGCAGATTGCTCGGTACCACGGTATCGCGCGCCAGGAAGAAGGAGGTGTCTGACAACTCCAGTTGCAGACCGTGCTGACTTTCCATCAGGGCCAGCACCCGGTTGATGTCCGGAGTTTCCTTGAAGCCGTGCACGGCACGCACCACAAACACATTGCCCCCCAGTTCGCTGATGGTGAGTCTTTCATCATCGCGCACATAGGGCACATCCCAGATAGACAGCTTCAGAAAAATCACGCGCTCATGCAGCACACGGTTGTGCTTCAGATTGTGCAGCAGGGCGACCGGCACGAAATCTATATGTGCCGTTAAGAAGACCGCCGTGCCTTCCACGCGATGCGGCGGATGCGCCAGCAAACCCTCTACAAAATCAGGCAGACGTATTGAATCATTTACCACGCGGTCACGCAGCAGCTTGCGGCCCTTGTACCAGGTGGTCAGCATGATGAAGCAGATTGCGCCCAGCATCATGGGATACCAGCCACCATCTTTGACCTTGATGAGATTGGCGGTCCAGAAAGAGAAATCGACAATAAAAAACAGCGAGACCATGGCGGCAATCAGCACCGGAGCGATTTTCCATTCGGTGTACATCACAACGGCCAGTAGCGAGGTTGTAATCAGCATGGTGGTTGTGACCGAGATGCCATAGGCTGCCGCCAGATTGCCTGATTCACGGAATTGTATGACGGTGAAAATCACAAGAAACAGCAGCACCCAGTTCACCATGGGCATGTAGATCTGCCCGCGCTCGGTATCCGAGGTGTGCAGTATCTGCATGCGCGGCAGGAAGCCCAGCAAGATGCCCTGATTGGCGAGAGAAAACGCACCCGAGATCACTGCCTGTGAAGCGATCACCGTGGCGATAGTGGCCAGCCCTATCATGGGCCACAGCGCCCATTGCGGCAGCATCAGAAAGAAAGGATTACTTGCTGCATCCGGATTGGCCAGCATGAGTGCACCCTGGCCAAAATAATTGATCAGGAGGGCAGGCAAAGCCACCAGCAGCCAAGCCAGACGCACAGGGCGGCGGCCAAAGTGACCCATGTCGAGATACAAGGCTTCCACCCCGGTGACCACCAATACCACCGAACCCATCACGATGTAGGCCTGCAGGGTGTGTTCACCAATGAAGGCAAAGGCATAGTAGGGGTTCACTGCCTGCAGTATTTCCGGATGGTGCAGCACGTTGATCACACCAAAACCCGCCAGTGCAGCAAACCAGATAATCATGATGGGACCAAAAAAGCGTCCCACGGCGGCCGTGCCATAGCGCTGAATCATGAACAGACCGATCACGATAATGAGCGTGATGGGAATCACAAAGCGTTTCATCTCAGGATTAATAACTTCCAGACCTTCCACTGCCGACAACACCGAGATGGCGGGCGTGATGACGGATTCACCCAGCAGCATGCAGGCACCCAGTGCGCCCAGCATCAGCAGAATTTTGTAATTCCCTTTTTC
>CAIQLE010000187.1 GCA_903872555.1 uncultured bacterium | reverse complement strand
GATCTATCAGTTGTGCACATGAGCGATCGCTGATGCAGGCACATGCCGTCATTTTGATGGCGAAAAAAGGGATTCAAGAGATCGTCTGATGTTGATGCAAACGGGAGAGCATTATCGCTAATAAAAGTGTCATCAATGAAGGTCAGCAAATCTCGCTGGCCATCGATCTGATCAAGCTGGGTGCGCGCTTGCAGATGCTGGAAAATGAAACGACGATCTCACGCGAACGTCTGCTGAAACTTTACAAAGAATTGCGTGGCGTATCACCGCCTAAAGGCATGCTGCCATTTTCAACCGACTGGTTCATCGCCTGGCAGCCGAATATTCATGCGTCCCTGTTTATCAACGTATATCACTTCATGCGTCAGCATGCCAATTTGTGCAGCGTCGAAGCAGTCATCAAAGCCTACCAATTGTATCTGGAACATCTGCCGCCAGAGGCAGGTGAAGAGCCGCTCATGTCGCTGACCCGGGCATGGACACTGATACGATTTTTTGACAGCAAGATGCTGATTCTGGTCGAATGCAGAGAATGCCATGGTCATTTCCTTGGTCATACCTATGCCTTGCATGGAGGCTATCGCTGCGGCCTCTGTCACCCGCCTTCACGGGCCGGGAAAAAAAAGCGGATTGAGCCAAACACAGAACTGGTGCATTAAGGCTGGTCTGTACTGGAGGCCTCAGACGATGGAATAAAGGGAGCGGCCTTTGAGTATTCAGCTAAATCAAGGGGTATCGGGTCCTGTTTGATGATCAGGAACAATTTTTTCAGCAGTGGCACAACCTATTTGCCAGTATTCATATTCGTTAAGTCGATTGAATTTTTGGTTGATATGAAAAAATTCCACTGAAGGAAAAATAATGCGCCATCATTTACCACTACTTAGCTTACTCTTTGTTCTGTTATCTGCCTGTGCCACACCGGAGTTTCAGCAAGCTAATAATGAATGTATGAATCAGGGCCTGAAACCTTATCCTGTCGTCATGCGGCAGCAAATTTTCAAGCGCAGCCGTCAGGTGATGGTTCCGGATGGCTCCACCATCTGTGAATCGACTTCGATGGAGTCAAATAATAAAAATTCAGGCATAACGCAGAATCGCAGCGTATGCCGCCCCGGCATGCGGCAGGTGACTGAGTATTACGATGAGCCCGGCATGGTGGACATTAATCAGGCTGGACGGGAAACCTATGCGGCCAATTGCGCTGCTAATTTGTGCCTGCAGCGCTTTGGTAATGCCAAGTGCAAAACTAAAAATTAAGCCTGGCGTATTAGGTCGGTATGACGCATGACAATACGGCGGGCTATGTCAGGGATGATCGCCTTTGATAGCTTAATTCCTGCTGATGGGAATTTTTTAATCCGACAGGTCGAGTACCAGTCTGTGACGGACGGCATAATGCGTCAGTTCGGCGTTATGTCTGAGCTTCATTTTCTGTAGCAGTCGTGCGCGATACATGCTGATCGTTTTGACTGAAAGCTTGAGATCGGTAGCGATGTCACTCACACTTTTCCCCGAGGCGATCATGACCAGCGTTTGAAATTCTCTGTCGGAGAGCGCTTCATGGGTTTCTCTGTCAGGAATTTCAGTAAGCCGATTTGCCATGGATTGCGCAAGCGTCGACGTTACATATTTACGTCCAAGGGCAAGTTCATGCAGGGCATTGATCAGCTCGGCCGGTGCGCTTTGCTTATTCAGATAGCCTGATGCGCCAGCCTTCATGGCACGAATCGCATATTGATCTTCTCTGTGCATGCTGAGCATCAGCACCGGTAATTCTGGATGTTCTTTTTTTAATTGTTTAAGTACATCGATGCCATTTTTATCCGGCATGGAGATGTCCAGTATCAGCACATCATATTCACCGCAGCGAAGCTTTTGTATCGCCTGCAAGCCACTATCTGCCTCACCGGTAACCAGAATATCGCCACTGTCTGAAATAATTTGTTTCAGGCCCTCACGGACTATGGCATGGTCGTCCGCAATGAATACACGCAGGCAGTGCGCGTTATTGATATCAGCTCCTTGTTTATCTTATTAATGAATCAGATCCCGCTCGACTAAAGGAACATGAATCGAGATGATCGTTCCTTTATCTTTGCCTGAAGCGATGGTAAATTGGCCGCCCAGGGCAGCCACACGTTCAGCCATGCAGCGCAAGCCAAATGAACTATGGTCGTGACGTTTTTGTTCATCAATGCCGCAGCCATTGTCGATAACTTCCAGAAGTAATTCTGTACCGCTGTCAAATACATGAATTTCTACTGCGCTTGCCTGTGCGTGTTTTCGAATGTTATTGCAGGCTTCCTGAACCACCCGAAAGATAGGCGTGGACAGCTTGGGATCGATGATGATTTCAGACGTGTTGGTGCGGAATAGATAAGGAATGCCATTTTGCTCCTGATGTTCCTGCGCCAGCCAATCCAGCGCAGCTATCAGTCCGGCATTCAGTATGCTGGGCCTGAGGTCGGCGGCAATTTTATGTATGGAGGTGATGGAGCGATCGATCAGCTCATTCAGATAAATTCGGCGCTCCTCTATATAGGGTGTCGGGGGTAGCTGTTTCCATACATGCTCCAGCATCATCTTCAGTGCAGACAGATTGCCACCCAGGTCATCATGCAAATCGCGTTCTATACGCTCGCGTTCCTGCTCCTTGATGCTGTCCATATGCAGGGAGAGTTCAGCCAGCTCTTTGCGTGACTGCAGTATTTCTTCCTGTTGTTGCTTACTGTGACTGATGTTAGTCATCAGGCCTGACCACTGTATGCCATCTTTACCTTCATCGCGTGGCGTCGCGCGCAAGCTGATCCATTTGTTATCCTGCCATGCTTCTATCCATACGCGACCTTCCCAGTTTAATGCGCTGAGTTGGATTGCTGAGAATTGCAATTGCTCCCTCCAGCTTTCCTGATCCTCTTTAATGATCAATGAGAAAAATCGTGTCGGGTTTGCATAGAATGCTTCGGGTGGCTGACCTAGCAAATCATGGCAGGCTTGCGACAGAAAATTAAACTGCAAGATGCCTGAGGTGTTTTGGCGCATCTGGAATAACAAGCCCGGTACATGCGCTTCAATTTGCGCCAGCCTTTCCGCGCGTCTGGCAGAGGGGTGTTCAGTGTGTGCATTATGGCTGACTGCGATCAGAGCTGATACTGTTTGCAGCTGTAGAAAAGAGAGCTGCAAAATGATCTCGTCCCGGCTGCCATCTTTACGTTGTCTCGTCGTCTGTAAACTGATCTGGGAAACTTCTCCTGTACGCAGTTGTGTCACAAATTTCTGAAACTGATCGCTTGATAATGCGCTCATGATTTGGGGCGCATATTTTTCTGCTAATTCATTATTTGTATACTGCAGGTCGCGTCGGACTGCTTCACTCACTTCCAGTAAAGCGAGTGAGTTGGCATCAAAAATATAGACCTCATTGCCTGATTCATGAATCAGGTCGGCTAGCCAGGTTTCTTCCAGCATAGGTTGATTTTCTTTCGATATGAATTGTGGATGCGATCAGTCCGGCAAGCATTTCAGTTCAATTAAGCAATTGCATCACTTCAGCGGGTCTGACATAAGCTGACTTGATTTTGCTCAAGCTATGACTAATCGATGCTTTCAGGACCGCTCTTTTTTGAAATCCTTGTCAGGGCCTGAGCTTCAGTCTGAGCTGAATAAGTTAATGCAAAGAAAATTCAGACAGGAAAAAATGAAGATGGTTCCCTGACATAGCTATTGGCAGTCAGACTGAGTATTTTTTATGAGATGGTCAGGAAGCAGTGATAGCGGCGGCTTGTGGCAGTGAGGCAGTAAGGCAGCGCGGGGCTATGGCATCATCAGCCCGTATAAAACGGACGACGAGGCAGGGTACAGAATGGAATGGGTGATCGTTGGGCTGGAACTGGGGGTAGCCGCTATTGTTGGCATAGCGGTCTATCTGGCAACGCGGAAATGAGGAAACAGACTTGTTCGCCCTGAACCGATGGTGCAGGGCGAAGCTTTTTAGCCTTGCAGCGCCTTTTTAGTGGCCTGAATCATGCATTTTGAGAGTTTGTCGTAATGAAGCAGGGCGGCCTGCGTCAGTTCGAGCTGCTTGCGTCGCGCATCTTCGGTCTCAGCCAGAACGATCCAGCCTTTTTCGCGCATAGACTTCAGGCGTCCGTGCAGCATGGCAGGTGAGCCAAGTTCACGTTTGCCCATCAGGTCTTTGACCGACAGACGTTCTTGTTTTTGGCGAGCATACGCAATCAGCTCAAGAATCCGTTCTTCCAGAGGCTCCAATGGAGGCAGTGATGGCATACCACGCAATGCTTCAGCCAATTGCAGGAAGCGCAGGTAAATATCGGCAGGACGACTACGTTTGCTCACAACAGACCTTTCGTTCAATTTTGATAAATTTCCGTCAGGAAAATATGATAATACAGTGTGGCGAAATATGCATCATCTTGAGCTTAGGTTCAAGCGAAATGAGTGTAACTATCGGTAAATTTTTTTCAAATGGCCTATAGATGACCATTAAATCCCTGCTCAGTTCATGTGTGCGATTAAGGGCAGTTTTTTTTAAGATCGGCCTCTCAGAGCTACACTCTGAGTTTTGCGGGCGTTTTACTGGGTGTCGCTTGACCCGCCACGCCCATACCTATACATTCCGCGTTGTTTTGGCTGATGCCGTTGCCCATGAAATCTGACCTGCCTTTTTCGCCGTCCCTGACCATAGAAGATACTGAAGCCGAGTTCACGCTTCAGGCTCGCGCCGCTGAACGGCCTGCTAACCCCTTGGTCAGCGTGCTTTTGCCTGCCTATAACGAGGAGGGCAATGTCGTACCCATGCTGGATACGCTGACGACCTTGCTGAGCTCGCTGGGTCTGCGCCATGAACTGATCGTGATCGATGATGGCAGCCGCGATGCGACCGTAGCCCGGGTCATGAGTGTGATGGACCGCCTGCCCGTGACGCTGGTGCAGCTCTCACGTAATTTTGGCAAGGAGATTGCGCTCTCAGCGGGTATTGATGAGGCCAAGGGCGATATTGCGGTCTTGATCGATTGCGATTTTCAGCATCCGCCTGATCTGATTCCTTCTTTTATCGAACAGTGGCAGCGCGGCTACGACATGGTGTTTGCGGTGCGCTCTGACCGCAATGATGAATCGCTCATGAAGCGCGCCGTGACCAATGTGTTTTATGCCTTACTGAATTTTGGTGAGCGCAACAAAATTCCAGAGAACACTCAGGATTTTCGTGTGCTGGATCGCTGCATGCTGGATGCGCTGAAGCGTATGCCTGAGCGTAATCGCTTCATGAAAGGCTTGTATAACTGGGTCGGCTTTACACGGCTGGGCATCAAAGTTCGTACCGATCCTCGCCGTCATGGCACCACCAGTTTCAATTTTTTCAGCCTGTTCCGTCTGGCAGCCACCGGTCTGACCGCATTTTCGAATGTGCCGCTGCGACTCTGGACTTTCGTTGGTGGCGTCATCTCGCTGGCTTCGATTGTTTATGCCATTTACATCGTCATAGAAACCTTCATTTTTGGTACGGATGCCAAGGGCTGGCCTACGCTGGTCGTGGCAATCACTTTTCTCGGTGGCGTGCAATTACTGTCGGTGGGCATACTCGGCGAGTACATAGGCCGCATCTTTACTGAAGTCAAACAGCGCCCCCAGTATTTTGTGAGCAGAATTACCCGAAGTCCTCAGCAGCCTCCCGGCGATGGTGCTCAATGACGCGCGAGCTGTTCTGGTTTGGCGTGGTAGGCATCACTGCGATGCTGGTTCATCTGGTATGTGTTTCTCTGATTCTGGTGCCTTTGGGTATGCCGCCTTTGCTGGCGAATGTGGTGGCATTTCTGGTGGCTTTTCAGATCAGTCATGCAGGCCATAGCAGACTCACGTTTGCTGCTGCTGAGGCACCCGTAGCCCAATCACGCTGGCGGTTTTTTTCTGTGGCACTTACCAGCTTCTTGGTCAATGAAATGATGTATGCAGCCCTGCTGCACTACACCTCGCTGGACTACCGACTGGCGCTGTTGATCGTACTCATAGTTGTGGCTGCGCTGACCTTTGTCAGCGCCCGCAACTGGGCGTTTGTAGCGAAGGACAAACTATGAGCGGCGCATTGCGAAAATTCGCCCTCTGTGCGGATGATTTTGGTCAGTCGCAGGCTATCAGCGAAGGCATACTCGAACTGATGTCATCGCGCCGGCTTTCAGCTACTTCTGTACTGTCCGAAGGACCTTACTGGAAACGAGGTTCACGCCGGCTGTCGGAACTGCAGCGCAATGCAGATATCGGTCTGCACCTGAATCTGACTCATGCTTTTGAAGGCGTCTCGGGCACGCACCCCCTCATTTACTGGCTCATGTTTTCCAGAGCAGGGCTGGTGTCGCAACCTAAAATCAAACAAACATTTTTACGTCAGATTGATAAATTTGCCGATGCCATGGGCCGTTTGCCTGATTATCTGGATGGTCATCAGCATGTGCACGCCTTTCCATCTATTCGTGATGTATTGATGGAAGTGATTGCAGAGCGCTGGACGACAGATAAACGGCCCTGGGTCAGGTCACCCGAATGTCTGGTGGATAACGGTGGTGAGCCCTTGAAAGCCATGGTGCTCCGTTCTGCCGCAAGGGGATTTCATGAGCTGGCAGAGAGTCAGGGTCTGCGCACCAGCAAGAAATTCGGTGGACTGTATTCTTTGCTGCCAGACGCCAGATTTGCAAAGCGAATGAAAGCGTGGATGCATCTGCTGCCAAGCGGCACCCTGATGATGTGCCATCCGGGGCGGCCGACGATAGATCTGAGTGACCCCATCGCAGAGGCGCGTGCGCAGGAATTTGCCTATCTGGGTAGTCCGCGCTTTGCCGACGATTGTCATGAGACAGGCGTGCGTCTGGTGCGTTTCGATCAGCTGGAGACAGCCTGATTTAACAGACGCTGTGCTTTCCAATGACACTCGATTCGACGCTTAGTGTCTTTGCACTACCGCCAGACGAGCAGTACGCTCATTGCGAACCGCAAGCCTTGCCTGTTCTCCTGTAATGCCTATTGCCTCCAGCACAAAAAACGACAGCTGCAAGCCAGCTTCGAGTGCTTCGGGCATCACCAGATTAGCCCCCGCCTGCTTCAGGCAATGCGCATGGTCTTCATCATGTGCTCTGGCCAGCAAGGGAATATCAGCAAATTCTCGACGTATGGCGCGCGCGGCATGGAGAGCTGCATCGGGATGGTCTATGGTCAGCACGATGGCAGCAGCTTCGCTGGCATGGATACGGTGCAAGAGTTCTGGCCGGCTGACGTCGCCGTAATACACCGGCTCGCCCAGAGGATGCCGATTGGTTGAGCGGTGCATGTCGATGTCGATCGCGGCATAGCGTATACCCTGACCCGATAAAACTTCTGCCAGCAACTGACCCATGCGCCCAAAGCCAACGATAATCACGTGATCCTGCATAGGTTCGGGCTGAGCCAGTGCCAGCGGTGCTTCTGCTGCTTTATGATGACGGTCCCACCAGTTGCCCAGCAAGTGACCGCCACGCGAGATCATCGGTGTGGCAAACATGGATAAGCCCACCACCAGCAAGACGAATTGCGCAAGTGCAGGACTGAATAAATGGCTAGCCATGGCATAGCCAGTCACGATAAAGGCGAATTCACCCCCTTGTCCCATTAGCAGGCCGCCCTCTATGGCTCGCCCCCACGAGTGACGGCCAAGGCGCAGCACGATCGCCATCACTGTCGCCTTGATGAGAAATAAGCCAATGACTGCCATTGGTAATAAAAATGGAAAATTCAGGACTGCACGCAGATCGGTCTGCATACCCACGGACAAAAAAAACAATCCCAGCAACAGGCTCTTGAAAGGCTCTACCGTGACTTCCACCTCATGCCTGAATTCAGTTTCAGCTAACAGCAAACCGGCAAGAAAAGCACCGAGTGCCATGGACAGACCGGCATACTGCGTCAAACCGGCAATCCCCAGTGTCGACAATAAAATCAGTGCCATAAAAATAGCTGGCTGATGATGCTGAGACAGTGCTTTGAATAAAGGGCGTATCACGCGCCTGCCCATAAAATAAATCAGCAAAATCACCAGCACGGATTTCAGTAAGACATTGAAGAGCAGAGGCAGCAGATTGCCTGTATCACCACGCGACATGAGTCCAGTCAGTAATAAGATGGGAACGACGGCCAGATCTTGCAGCATCAGAATTGAAAAGTTGGCCTGGCCCACAGACTGATTCAGCAGATTTTTTTCCGTCATCAGCTGCATCACCACCGCCGTCGAAGAAAGTGCCAGCATCAGACCCAGCACAATCGAGGTTTCGATCGCATTCCCAGCGATGAGGGCCACCAGAGCAATCGGGGCCGCAGATAACAGCACCTGCGCACATCCCGCACCAAAGACCCAGCGGCGCAATTCCCACAGACGTTCAGCCGATAACTCCAAACCTATCGTAAACATCAGGAACAGCACACCAAGCTCACCGAGTGCGACGATGCCTTCGATACGGATGAAAGTGAAATTCTGCAGCCAGGGCAAATGCCCTGCCCAGAGCGGCAGGCCATAAGGGCCAAGCAGGACACCGACGGCCAGAAAACCCAGAATCTGATTCACACGATATCGCTGCAGTATCGGGATAAGAATGCCAGCCAGCGCAAGAAAAATCAGCGTCTCGCGCAAATAGGGCAGTACGGAATGATTTTCAGGCATGGCGGGTTCGCATCACCTCCTGCGAATCATTCTAGTCTGCTATGCCCTGAAAGCCATCCTATAATCAGCATTTCTGTTCCTCTCCAGAAACCATTTCGCACACGGAGCTGTGATGCAACTCGTTACTCGACTTTTGCTCAGACTGTTAGCCGTCGGCACCCTGATGATGGTGCTGGTGCTGATACTGACTATGTTGGCTGCCAGACGCGATATTGCCGACGAAATGCAAGGCAGTCAGCGCGTCGGCCAGTTGATAGCAACACTGGTAGATTTGCAAGGCAGTCAATCCATAGAGGCGCAGGCACGCATCATTGACGAACTCAATCAGAACGACACACTCAGGCATTTTCATGTCGCACTGATGGATCAGCAGGGTAAGCGTCTGACGCAAGGTCCTTCAGAGACGGCATCAGAATCAGGCCTGATGGCTATGATTTACCGTTTTCTTGCCAGTGATGCTTCCATGTCTGGTTATGCCTTGTCACTGCAGCGACTCGATGGCCAGAAAGTGACGCTCATGCTGGAGCCCAATCCTCGTTCTGAAAGTAGTGAAGCCATCACCGGCGCAATATTGCAAATGAGTTTGTTCGCAAGCTTTGGATTGGTACTGATTATTGCAATCTGGATCAGCATGCGCATGGCACTGGCGCCGCTGACAGGCATACTTTCGGGTATCAGCCGGATTGAACAAGGTGACTATGCTGCGCGCATCGCACGCAGTGCTACGCGCGAACTGAATCAGATAGGGCAGGCACTGAATCATCTGGCAGAAGCATTGACCGAGCAAATTGCCAAGCAGCGTGACCTCTTGCATCGCCTGCAAGAGGTACAGGAAGATGAGCGGCGCAAGCTGGCGCATGAATTGCATGATGAATTTGGTCAGTTGCTGACCGCGATACAAGTGGATGCGTCCTATCTCCTGAAACAATCTGCAGGCCAGCCCGCGCTGGAATCCTGTGCGCAAGCGATGTTTGAAAATAGCAGTAGCATTCTGAATCAGTTGCGCAGCCTGCTGGCACAACTGCGGCCCTATGGATTGCAAGGCGGAGAAGAGCATGACATTGCATTGGAGCAGGCACTACGAGAATTAGTCAGACAAAGGCAGTCACGAGGCGATGCGGCACTGGATTGCCGCTTAACTGTGAATCTGCATGCGTCTGCCGTACCGCAAAGACTGGCCGTTGCGATTTACCGGATTGCA
This sequence comes from uncultured bacterium, assembly GCA_903872555.1. Taxonomy (GTDB): domain Bacteria; phylum Pseudomonadota; class Gammaproteobacteria; order Burkholderiales; family Burkholderiaceae_D; genus Pernthalerella. Next base: position 1,214 of record CAIQLE010000187.1, on the reverse strand, counting down.
CAGGAAGCATTGACGAATGTCATGCGCCATTCAGGCGCGAGTGAAGTTCACATCACCCTGCTGGCCGATGTCGCCAGCCATACCCTGACGCTGAAGGTGGCTGACAATGGCAACGGCATGGCGCATGCCTCAGTATCCGGACCCGAAGGTATCGGTCTGATCGGTATCCGCGAACGCGTACTGGCGAATCAGGGGCGACTTGAATTGCAAGCAGCTGTCCCTCAGGGACTGCTGCTGATCGCCAGCTTTCCGCTTGAGCCTGTGATTAGCGATGAGGTACAGCATGTCAGCTGATTTCCTGCGTGTCGTGCTGGTGGATGATCATGCCGTCGTACGCGCCGGTTACAAACGCTATCTTGAGCTTGATCAGCACATACAAGTCACAGGCGAAGCTGATAGTGGTGAGAGTGCCTATGCATTGCTGGCCACGCAGGAGGTTGATGTGCTGGTGATGGATCTGTCTATGCCGGGGCAGGGCGGTATGGAGGCCATACGTCGTATCTTGCAACGCTATCCTGAACAGAAAATTCTCGTCTTCACCATGCATGAAAATCCTGCACTGGCATTGCAGGCATTACGTGCAGGTGCACGCGGCTATCTCACCAAAAGTATGCCGCCTGAGCGCATCGTGGACGCGATCCATCAGGTGATGCGGGGAGATACACCGGTGTCAGATGAGGTGGCAGCGGCGCTTGCAGAGCTGGAGCAGGAAGCTGCTCCGCATCTGAAGCTGGCGCCACGTGAGTTTGAAATTTTTCGTCTGCTGGCCAGCGGCTTGAGCGTGGAAGAGATAGGACAGCGACTTCATCTGGGTAACAAAACGATTGCCAATTACCAGACATCGATACGACAAAAGCTGGGAGTGCACAGCGCGATTGAATTACATCAATTTGCCCTGCGCCATGGACTGGCATAAAAAAAACGGACATGCCATGTGAGCCTGTCCGCTGAAATACCCGTGCCGTGACCCGGGCGAGAGATTCAATAGCTGCCGCGCATTCCCAGATAAAAAGTGCGCGGTGCGCCTAAGCTGCGAAACTGTTCTGCCGGACCTCCGGAGACGAGATTATTATTGGCTACCACGCCATAGCCGGCATAGCGTGCATCCAACAGATTGATGATGCCACCGAACATTTCAAATGTTTTGTCCAGCTTATGGCTCGCATCCAGCTTCAGGGTAGTAAAGCCCGGAACCTTGCCATTGGCATCCAGAT
>CAIQLE010000186.1 GCA_903872555.1 uncultured bacterium | reverse complement strand
TTGGATGCCGTCTGATAGCGATGATTCATAAGCACGATTCACCGATTCTTTGATCATCATCACAGACGGCAAGGACATGGCCGCGATGTGCGTGGCCACCTCTAAGGCTTCTCCCATCAACTTGTCTGCCGCAACGATACGCGATACCAGACCGGCCCGTTCGGCCTCAACGGCGTCCATCATGCGCGCTGTCAGGCACATATCCATCGCTTTCGATTTTGATATTGCTCTAGGCAGGCGTTGCGTTCCTCCCGCACCCGGCATGGTTCCGAGCTTAATCTCTGGCTGACCAAATTTTGCATTGTCGGCTGCAATAATGAAATCGCACAACATCGCCAGTTCACAGCCCCCACCCAGCGCATAACCTGCAACTGCAGCAATAATCGGTTTACGCACACGGCGGATCTGCTCCCAGTTGCGTGTGATGTAGTCACTCTTATAGACATCCATAAAGCTGTAAGTTGCCATTGCCGCAATGTCTGCGCCTGCAGCAAAAGCTTTTTCATTTCCGGTAATGACGATGCAGCCTATCTGCTCACTGGCATCGAAAGCCATCAGTGCATGCCCCAGCTCATCCATCAGTTGGTCATTCAATGCATTTAAAGCCTTAGGACGATTAAGGCGAATCACACCAACTTTTCCCTGGGTTTCAATCAAAATATTTTCGTAATTCATAAGGCACTCCAAAAATTCGGTTATAGAGATGGTACTGAGATTGTAGCTTGTACTTTTATAGTGTTTGGGTGATTTGACTTGACAGGCGCGCAGTCAGCACTAAGGTGGTTAGACAGCAGCTTCACCTACAGTGAAAGTTAAATGGCTCATTCATCATGCACTCTGAATTAAGCCAGATCCATGTAGCACATCGCTCGCTGCGTCAGCTTGCACGCTACCTCAGGGAGTGCGGGGAGCAGGACGTCGCTCAAGCCTATATGGAAGTGCTGCGCGCGACCGAACATGCGTTTCATGCCGAACATCGGTTAATGGAGGCTTTTGACTTTCCTGCGCGACAGTGTCATCTGGAACAGCATGCGCGCGTCTTGCGCGCCCTGCACTGCCTGCATCCGGCGGTAATGCTTGGCGCTCATCATCCCGCAAGACACGCCGGCGGACAGCTCTTAATGGACTGGTTTCATTTACACAATACGACACTGGATGCCGCACTCGCTGTGTGGGTCGGCCATTGCGCACCAACCTTGACTGATCAGTCGGAGATCCCGCCTGATTGGTACAGATAAGCTGCGTCAGGGCACTCCGGGCACCATGGCTGTTGGCAGCAAGACCCATAACTGCCCTTGCTGCTTCATCTTGCCGGCCAATTCTCCCGCCTCGGTACCGAAACCCCAGAAAAAATCGGCTCGGACCGGATTGCGGATAGCCCCTCCCGTATCTTGTGCCAGCATCAGTTGGTTCAATGGCTGCTGACTATTCGGTAGCGTTGCCGATAAAAACACGGGCGCCCCGAGGGGAATAAATTGCGGGTCAATGGCAATCGAGCGTCGCGCTGTGAGCGGCACACCGAGTGCCCCCTTCGGTCCTTTGGAAGGGTCAGATATTTTCTCTTCCCTGAAAAACACATAACTGGGGTTGGCATTCAATAATTCCTGTTGCCGTCCCGGATTAGCGGCCACCCAGGCCTTGATGCCCTGCATCGAAGCCTGATCCAGCGTCAGTTCTCCGCGCTCCACCAGATAACGCCCTATTGATCGGTAAGGATGGCCATTTTGATCTGCATAGGCAAGTCGCACCATCTCCTTGCCATCCTCAAGCAGCACACGGCCCGAGCCCTGCACCTGAAGAAAAAAGGCCTCAACCGGATTGTCGACCCAGAGTAATTCCTTACCAGCGAGCAGATTCTGCTGCTCCATTTCAGCCCGGCTGTAATAAGGCACCACCTTATTACCTACCTGACGTCCGCGCAGACGCAGGTTTTTCAATTCAGGGTACAAAGCAGCCAGATCTATGGTCAGCAAATCAGCGGGAGCGCGGTGTAAGGGCGTCTGAAACGCACCGCCTTTAGTACGAGAACCTCTTAGCAAGGGCTCGTAATAACCCGTCACCATGCCCGTCAGACTGCCGTCCAGGTTGCGCAGCTGATAGGGCGTAAACCAGGCTTCCATGAAAGCCCGCACTGCGGCTACATCAGAGCCATTCACGGTCAGTGCGTTTTTACAGAGGTCTTGCCAGCCTGACTTACTAGCTAATGCCGTACAAGAAGCCATCAGCGCCGGCCAAGCTTCGCGCAGGTCATCCTCAGCCCAGCCCGGCAATTCAGCAAACGTCGCTGGGCGCAAAAAATCCGCGGGCTTGACGGCCGCTGCGGGCGGCGTCGGGGTTGTTGGCAGGATTGGAGTGGTTGGCTGCGCTGGCGGCGTTGTCTTAAGCTCCGGAACTGGCGCAGGTACGCGCTGTGCAGGCGGCGTCACGCAAGCCGCCAGCAAAATCGCCAGAGCGGACACCAGAGAAGTTAAACTGCAGCGTTGTATGAATTGGGGCACGAATCTATGTGGTTGTTATTTCTGGAAGCAGGGCTGGCGCTGGGGCTGCTGATCTTTATTGTGTGGTGGACCATGTTCTCCGGTCGCGACGACGTCGAATAAGCAGCGCCACGCTCGCCGTTAATGCAAGGTGCGGGGCAGTGACAATACAAATTCGCCTACCGTGCTCTCAAACTGATGGCCATCCTCGGCCACACAAAAATACTCGCCGCGCATGGTTCCTTGCGGCGTTTCCAGTGAAGTGCCGCTGGTGTATTCGAACTGCTCTCCGGGTTGCAGCAATGGCTGATGGCCAACCACCCCCAGGCCTCTGACTTCCTGCACATGCTCATTGGCGTCAGTAATGACCCAGTGGCGTGAAATGAGTTGTGCTGCAATCGTCCCGGTATTTTTAATCGTGATTGCATAGGCAAACACGTAATTATCATGTTCAGGCTCCGATTGATCTTCCAGATATTGTGTTTGTACTAATACGGTCATTTCGTAGGCAGCCATGATTCTGTTTATTTCCTAGCAATTTCTCAGCTTGGCATTGCACACGAATTCCAGAGAAGCTGCAAGCTTTGGCGGTGCTCCAAGGTAAAATGTGCCCCTCATTCAATGAAGAACCTGAAGATGACCTATCGTATCGCTCCCAGTATCCTGTCCGCTGATTTCGCTCGTCTGGGTGAAGAAGTGCGCAATGTGGTTGCCGCTGGCGCCGACATCATTCATTTCGATGTCATGGACAACCACTACGTTCCCAATCTGACAATAGGTCCACTGGTCTGTGAAGCCATACGCCCGCATGTGCAGGTCCCGATTGATGTGCATCTGATGGTCA
>CAIQLE010000185.1 GCA_903872555.1 uncultured bacterium | reverse complement strand
GAAATAAGCTGGTCTCTGGCTTCTGGTTTGCCTCCCTCGGATAAGCAGGATTTTTCCAGTGTAAAGCGTGGAGAAAGAAATATCGTCGGTGTGCTTGTTCGTATAGATTCTGAAACTGAATATGAAAAAAAAGCTTATCGGACCGCGCTGGAAAATGGGCAGGGTCACATTGTTATCAAGCCTATCCATCCCTCAAATGAAAGTATAGATTGCCTGTTCGAAGTGATCGATGAATTGAATAAGGGAAAAACTGAGAATGAAAAGCGCCGCATAACAATCGCAGCCGGCGGAGATGTGGGATTGGCTGAAAAAGTGTGGGCCCGCAAGGCTGCATATGACCACAAACTTGCACAAAAATCGGCATGGGCTGGTCACAAAGTAGGCATGCCCGCTGCGCTGTTTGCTATTCAGTCTGATAAGGAAATGATCGTTAAGCCGGCCAGCATAGACATCGATGGAAAGACAAAGTCCACCAATATTCCTGGCCTTAGTTTTTATTGTGGCTCACCCGTAAAGTTAGAAGCAGAGGTGGCTATAGTCATGCAGTCTGATATTGTTGAGCGTGCCAATGAACTGCGCAGCGAAGGAAAACCCCGTTTGCATGATGTGTGTCATGCAGCCTTTTTCTCCCCGGGCCTGGTGGCTGAGGAAACAACGGCTATCATGAAAGAGGCTGCCGAGAATTGGGGGCTTCAGGCTGTTGAATTGCCGTCTCCCGATCTGCCTGCAGAGCGTCTGATTGCTATCGGGTTTTTGAACAATAAAATTTCTACTATCGATGCAGAAGATTTTTTTAAAGTTCATCTGCAAGATGTCAGTGGTCGTGTCGTCATTGAGCTCACTGGCAATGCTGACATTGATCAGGCTGCATTGAATGTGGCGAAGTACTTGCAGCAAGCCAATCCGAATACTAAGCGGGAAATTATTTTTGCATCCCACATACAGGCTGTCATCGACAATATTTTCCCATAAAGTATTTCAGTTATCTTCAGACAGCGTTTCAGTATCGTTATTTGTATGAAGCGCTGAGTAAAAATAGGGCGTACAAATTGTTTTGGACTGCTGTTTTCAGGCTTTGACTTGTTTGATCACGGCCGACAACATCTCTAGCATCTGGTCTATCTCTTGCAATGAGAGATTCAATGCCGGCATGAAGCGCAGCAGATCAGGGCGTGGTGAATTCAGCAGTAAGCCCGTGGGTGCCATGTCACGCGCTAGCTCAACAATTTTTGGACCTATGGGCGAGCCCAGTTTCAGTGCGCGCAATAAGCCTTCACCGCGCTCGCCTTCCAGGCCATGTTGATCGCACAATTTCAGCAGACCTGCTTTCAGGTAGTTGCCCTTGTCGATCACGGACTGTAAAAAGCCCGGTGCCAGCAGGGTCTCGAGCACTGCAATGCCGACCGCTGTCATGAGCGGATTACCGTTATAAGTGCCACCCTGATCGCCCGGCTCGAAACAGGCATAAGCTTCCTTGCACAGCAAGGCTGCCAGCGGCACGCCGCCACCGATGCCTTTGCCCAGAGTCATGATGTCAGGCTCTATGTCTGACAGTTCATACGCAAAAAGTTTGCCGGTACGTCCCATACCTGCCTGTACTTCGTCAACGATCAGCAGCACGCCATGCTTGCTGGTCAGTGCGCGCAGGCCTTGCATGAATTCTTTGGAGGAAGGAATGACACCGCCTTCCCCTTGCACAGGCTCGAGCATGACGGCGACAGTTTTGTCGGTGATGAGAGCTTCCACACTGGCCAGATCATTCAGGTGCGCTTTGGGGAAACCCGGTACTTGCGGCGCAAACATCGTGTCCCAGCCTTCTTTGCCCGAGGCTGACATGGTCGCCAGCGTGCGGCCGTGAAAGCTGTGATCGAAGGTGATGATTTCGTAGCGGTTCTCACCCGCGGCATTTTTATGCAGCTTGCCCCATTTGCGCGCCAGCTTGATCGCACCTTCATTCGCTTCTGCGCCGCTGTTGGCGAAGAACACACGATCAAAACAGGAATGCTGAGTCAGCATCGAGGCCAGTTTGATGGTCGGCTCGTTATAAAAAGCCGGCGAGGGATTGATGACTTTCTTTGCCTGTGCCGTGAGTGCTTCCTGTATGCAGGCCGGTGAATGTCCGAGACAGTTGACGGCCCAGCCTTGCAGCCAGTCCAGATAGCGTTTGCCGTTATGGTCAGTCAGCCACATGCCCTGACCTTCGGTAAAAACCAAAGGCGGACGATTGGTGATGTAGAGCAGGGCGTTGGTGTCGTACTGATTAAATTCCATCGTGGGCACTTGGTATGAGTTCGTGTGTTGTGTTCGTGTTGCGGTTTCTGGTTCAGGTCTGAGGGTGGTCTGGTTCACTACTTGATCATGAGTTGATCAGGTATGGATCAGGCAGTGATCAGATCGGCTTCAGAGGTGAAGGAATCAGCAAAAAATTCGGCTTCAGGGAGTTTGCATTGCGCCACAAAATCTCGCAAAGCAGCTTCCACCATTAAAGGCGCACCGCAGGCATAGACCTGATGGCCGGATAAATCAGGCAGGTCATGCATCACGGCCTGATGCACAAAGCCGCTGCGACCAGTCCAGTTGTCTTCGGCCTGTGCGTCAGAGATGACTGGCACATACGAGAAGCCGGGCAAACTCTGCGCCCAGCTTTCACACAGTTCGTGCATGTACAGATCTTGCGGACGACGGCCGCCCCAGTACAGGGTGACAGGACGGGTAGATTTTGCGTGTATCCAGTGTTCGACGATGGCCTTGATCGGTGCGAAGCCAGTACCTGATGCCAGCATGACGATGGGCTTGTCGGAGTCTTCACGCAGGAAGAAGCTACCCATAGGTCCTTCGAAGCGCAAGATATCGCGCTCTTTCATCGTGCCAAATACGTGATCGGTAAATAAGCCACCGGGCATATGGCGCAGGTGCAGGGTCATCAGTTCATAGTCATGCGGTGCATTGGCCATGCTGTAGCTGCGGCGCTTGCCGTCCTTCAGCAGGAATTCCACATACTGACCGGCCTTGTATTGCATGCGGTCAGTCGCTGGCATTTGCAGCGACATGATGATGACGTCATCAGCAACACGGTCCAGTTTGGCTACGCGTACCGGGACTTTCTTGACAGGGAAATCACCCACGGCCAGTACTTCGCGCGCTTCGATCACCACATCTGATTGCGGAACGGCGCAGCAGAACAAGGTATGACCCGTGGTTTCATCGGCGGCTGACAGCGCGCGCTCCTGATGCGGGCCCAGCGTGACGCTGCCGGAGATCAGCTTGCCTTTGCAGCTGCCGCAGGCGCCGTTCTTACAGCCGTAGGGCAGGCCAACGCCGGCACGAATGGCCGCGGCCAGAATGGATTCATCGTCTTCGCAGTTAAACTGGTGACCACTGGGAGTAAGGCTTACCTGGAACGTCATACAATCTCGCGAATGAAAAAAAATTTAGTGAATGATATGGGTAGACCGCGCCTTT
>CAIQLE010000184.1 GCA_903872555.1 uncultured bacterium | reverse complement strand
ATCTACACTTATTTTTAAATTACTAACAAAATTCTATGATGTGTTAGTAACAAAGTAAATTTTTTTTTCAAAAAAATAATTCTTTGATGGATCAACTGTTTTTTTGGCCTTGGATATAACTCTATGATTTATATTGATTAATCCCGATTTCAGGCTTTTTCTCTCTGGAAGTTTCCGGTTCAATTGTTAAATTTAGTCCGGGTTAGTTCCTTTATTACAACTTTATTGTAGTTAATAAGATCCGACCTTGTTTTGAGATTCCGCAATTCTCTGGGTCAATCTCTGCCGATTGTTGGAACATGTATTCAGGGTTAATCAGAGGCTTGCCGACAAGGCGTGATAGGGACGGGGGGAGGAAGGCAGCTAGCCGGAGCCGGAGTGGAAGATATGAATGGCTGAATCCGGCCTGAGGATGACTAGCGCGGAGGGAGTATGTATTAATCGGGCAGGGCAGATTGCCTGACGCGAGCCATCAGGGCTTCCCATCCTTCTGCACCCAAAGCTCGCAGGGTTGCAAGATTGCGTTCTATGATCTCGTCGGTATCAGGCATGGCGGCGATGGCCTTATCCAGACTGTCTTCCCGCAGCAGGTGCAGCATGGGATAGGGAGAACGATTAGTACAGTGAGTAATGTCGTCGGGATCAACACCGGCAAATCGATAGTCAGGATGAAAACTGGCGATCTGTAAATGGCCACTCAGTCCAGCCTCTTCCAGCGCATTTTCTGCAACGGCAAGAAATTCGTTGTAATCAAAAAAATCTTGCAGCACCCATGGATGTATCAGTAAGGCCGTATCGATTTGATCTGCGGGGCTTTGTATTAAGAGTTCGAAAGTGGCCAGCAGGTCTTGCAAGAGTCTGTCGGTATCCTGCGCCTGGCTGACACGATAGGCAATCTGGTTTTTTTTATGAACGGCATTGGCGAAAGGACAAAGATTTAAACCGATCACTGCTTCTTGCAGCCAGCTGCGTGTCAGCGCGATGACAGTCTCATCGCTCAGTGATGTGGATGGAATCATTTTGTGCGTTGCTGACTGATCGCATTGCCCAGTTCTATCACCGCCATCGCATAAAAAAAGCTGCGGTTATATTTTGTGATGGCGAAAAAATTGCCTGTACCTAACCAGTAGCGTGTCGGCTTCTCGCCATCTTCCAGATCGACCAGACCATATTGCAGTAAGGCGGGTGTGGTCTGGTCGGCCAGTACATCGGCGTGATTCAACTGTTCCAGTGTGAATTTCGCTTCCAGTCCCTGACCTATAAATGCCTGCCAGTCAGTTGTTCCATTCATACCCACTTTGGCTGGGAACACCAGGGCCTGATCTTTCGCCCAGCCGTGTTGCGCGAGGAAACTGGCCACGCTGCCTATGGCATCCACAGGGGAATTACGCAAATCGATCTTGCCATCGCCATCAAAATCGACAGCGAATCGCCGTATGCTGCCCGGCATGAATTGTGGCCAGCCTATGGCGCCGGCAAATGAGCCATTCAATGTAAAGGGATCAATATTATTTTCTCTTGCGTACAGCAGAACTTGTCTTAGCTCGCTGCGAAAGTATTTCATCCGTGATTCGCGGTTTGGCGTGTCAGGATAAGCAAATGCCAACGTGGTCAGTGCATCTGCAACGCGGGTCTTGCCTGTGGCTTGTCCGTACAGAGTTTCTACCCCGATGATGCCAACGATGATTTCCTGCGGTACGCCGAACTCGGTCTCTGCGCGTTTGAGGGCATCTTCATACTGATTCCAGAATTTCAATCCGGCCTGCAGACGCTTGGGTTCGATAAAGCGCGAGCGATACAGTGTCCAGTTCTTGGTTTTTCCTGCTGGCGGAGGATTGATCAGTTTGACGACATAATCAAGATAATGGGTACGTGCAAAATGAGCGCGCAGTGCTTCACGATCAAATCCATCTTCCGTACTGACTTCATCAATAAATTCTGTCACGGCCCGCCATTGCGCAAAATTGGCGAACTCGGGTTCTTCTGCGTTAGCGCGAACGGTTTTTTTTGCGTGAGTTTTACTAGTCTTGCTGGCTTTGACAGTGCGAGGTTTATCGTGCTTCGCATGTTTGGCTGAAACTTCTGCGGCGGGTAGGGCGAAAGCAAGGACGGTCAGCAGGCAAAGTAAGCTTAAGGGGAGTTTTTTCATCGGCTGCAGAAAAGTAAAAGGTCGGCATAAGCCGTTTAAGCGCCAGTATAGTGCATGCCTGCCTGAGGCATAATGCATACGATGAGCACTGCACTTTTTTTCCATCCCGATTGCCATCTCCATGAAATGGGTGAGTGGCATCCAGAGTCGCCGGCACGCCTGCAGGCGATAGAAGATCAGCTGATTGCCTCCGGTATTGCGCCCTTGCTCAGCTATAGACAAGCACCACAGGCTCGGCCAGAAGATCTTGCGCTGGTCCATCAGGCTGAGGCCATTGCGATGGTCAGAGATCATCTGCCGCAGGCAGATGCCTATTACCCGCTAGATGCAGACACTTTACTGAATCAATACAGCTGGCGCGCTGCCCTGCATGCAGCAGGTGCAGCGATTGCGGCTACCGATGCTGTGATGGCGGGCGAATATGAGAATGCATTCTGTGCGATACGTCCGCCCGGACATCACGCGACACCGGCTGCGCCCATGGGCTTCTGTCTGTTCAATAATATTGCAATCGCAGCCAGACACGCGATCAAGGTTCATGGTCTTAAGCGTATCGCCATCATTGATTTCGATGTGCATCACGGGAATGGAACTGAAGATGCTTTCAGCGGCGATGAGCGCGTACTGATGGTGAGTTTTTTTCAGCACCCCTTGTATCCCTATAGTGGCGTGCATCCTGCCGGTACCGCACCCGCTAATATGGTGAACATTCCCGTGCCCGCCTATACACGCGGTGAAGCCATACGCGAACTAGTGCAGCAGCACTGGCTGCCGGCTTTGCATGCGCACCAGCCGGAGATAATTTTTATTTCTGCTGGTTTTGATGCGCATCGTGAAGAAGAAATCGCCTCCATGGGTCTGGTGGAGGCTGACTACGCCTGGCTGACTCAGCAAATTGTTGAGCTGGCTGCTATCCATGCACAGGGGCGCATTGTCAGCTGTCTGGAAGGTGGTTATCACTTGTCCGCACTGGGCCGCAGCGTAGCTGCACACCTAAAGGTATTGGCTGGACTGAGCTGAGCACCCTCCGGGGCGGTAGAATACCGTCATTCCCTTAAGAAGAAATTGTCCATGTCCATACAATGGTTCCCCGGTCACATGAATGCTGCGCGCAAAAAAGCCGCGGAATCCATGGAAAAAGTCGACCTGGTGATCGAAGTCCTGGATGCGCGCGTGCCTCAGGCCAGCAGCAATCCCATGATTGAAGCACTGCGTCGCGCACGTCAGCGTCCCTGTCTGAAGATACTGAATAAAAGTGATCTGGCTGATCCGCAGGCGACACGTGCATGGCTTGCTCATTACAGTGCCCAGCCTCAGGTGCATGCGATTGCGCTCTCTTGCCGTAAGCCGGCTGAAGTCGCGAAAATCCCTGATCTCTGTATCAAGATCGCTCCGCATCGCGGCACGCCGCTCAAGCCCTTGCGCGTCATGATTATGGGTATACCGAATGTGGGTAAATCCACGCTCATGAATGCCCTGCTGAAAAAACGCGTTGCCAAAGTAGGTGATGAACCGGCGGTCACCAAGACCCAGCAACGTCTTTATCTGGGCAACAATGTCGTTCTGATCGATACGCCTGGTTTGATGTGGCCAAAAATTGAGCATCCTACGGATGGTCTGATGCTGGCGGCCAGTCATGCCATCGGCGTCAATGCCATCATCGAAGAAGAGGTCTCCACTTTTCTGGCCGGGATTTTATTGCAGCGTTATCCCGCACTGCTGGCGGCGCGCTATGGCATCAAGCCTGAAGGCGTGGATGATGTGGGTGTCGTGGAAGCAATTGCCTTGCGCCGTGGCTATCGCCTGAAAGGTGGCGATGTCGATTTCGAAAAGGCGGCGCATACCTTGCTGCAGGATTATCGCAGCGGTGCACTGGGTCGCATCAGTCTTGAAAGCCCCGAGAGCCGTATCGCTTTGCTGGCCAGTTATGTGCCGCCAGTCTCACTGGCCGAGATACAGGAAATCGTCGAAGAGCAAGAAGAAGAGTAAAGCCCCGGTAAGCAGAGGGCAACAAAGAGGAGAGAGCATGACTCAGACTTCACATACCAGCGAACTGCCTTATGTACTTCGTCATCAGCAAGAGGGCGTACTGACGCTGACCCTGAACCGCGGTGAGAAATTTAATCCCCTGTCTGAGGAAATGCTCACAGCGCTGCAGTCAGAGATCAACGCCATCGCTCACGATAAGAGCGTCCGTATCGTCATACTGGCTGCCAAGGGTAAGGCTTTTTGTGCAGGACATGACCTGAAACAGATGCGGGCCTCACCTTCAGCCAGCTATTACAAAAAACTCTTCGATCAGTGCAGCCGGCTGATGCAAAGCATTCAGCAATTGCCGCAGCCTGTGATTGCGCGGGTTCAGGGTCTGGCGACGGCTGCAGGTTGTCAGCTGGTGTCCATGTGTGATCTGGCAGTCGCCTCGTCGGAAGCGCAATTTGCCGTATCCGGCGTCAACTATGGTTTGTTTTGCTCTACGCCATCGGTGGGCTTGTCGCGCAATGTGCCGCGCAAGCAGGCGATGGAAATGCTCCTGACCGGTGAATTTATTGATGCCCATACTGCGCGTGAGCGAGGTCTGGTGAACCGTGTCACTACCCCTGAAGCGTTGGATGCAGAGATTGCTGCACTGAGTGCCAGCATTCTCTCCAAGCCCGCTGTGGCCATTGCGATGGGAAAACAGCTGTTTTACCGACAGCTAGAGATGGGCATCAGTGCAGCCTATCAGCTGGCGGGCGAAACCATGGCCTGCAATATGATGGACGAAGCAGCACTCGAAGGCGTACAGGCTTTTATTGAGAAGCGCGCGCCAAGCTGGAAATCATGAGTCAGGCGCGCGCCGGCTTTTATCAGCTCTTCACTTTGCAATAAATCGTTTCTTGGGCATCACTGCTGCGTTTAAATTTACCTGGATCGACCTCGAACTCTGAGATGAATTCCAGCTTTGTACCTGATGGCACCATGACTTCCTTCTGCATTTTGGCGGTAGGATCATTAAACAAATGCACCTTGACGGCCGATGTTTCAATCAGCGTGATCTGCGTATCGCGTGGCGCATTGCTGTTCAAATAATGCTTGCTCGCATAATTACGTTGCTCATCTGAAGTGGCAGACCACCAGTGACTTAGTGCATGTGATTTTCCCGGTGCCATTTGACTCAGTCTGAAATTGCCCGCGATATCGTTCAGCTGCACGCCCTTGTAGACCGGCCCCTGATGTTGAAATGCAGGATACTGTTCAAGGATATGGAGTGCTTCATCGAGCGGGGTGTAAACGCAGGACGTGGCCTTGGCCAGCGTATCAGCCCCCGTGTTGTGCCAGATGCGACGTGCGGAGTTGGTGGCATTAAAAGTGCGCGTAATCGAGCTGGTGTAATCAACTAATGCCAGTAAATGCTCTTCATTTAATTGCGGTAAGCCACTCGCCGCCGCCTTCCTGGCCCATTGCTTTTGCTCGGCATCGAAGGGAATGTCCAGCCGTTCCAGAACATTCCATTCAATCACCGAGATCAGGTCGGCCTGCTCTTCCCGGCTGAGCTGGCTAAAGCTGCTATTAAAAGTGCTGGTCAAAAAATGTTTATGTACTGGATTGATGGCGGTCAGCAGGGGGATTTCAGGATGGATGACCTGATAATTCTCCAGAAATTCACAGGTATGCAGCATGCCATTCGTTAAATCCCATCCTTGCGCTTCTATTTTTGCCTGCATGGAATCATCGGGTTCGCGCCATGGCGGTCTGACAGAAAATTCCCATGCCAACTCATTTTGCAGTGCCTTGCCTTCATCAAAAGCGATCTCCTTGCATTGTTGTGGAAACCTCTGATCAACCGGCAATTTTTTAACTTGCAAATTCAAATCAGTAATTCTTTGCTCCACGGTTCTGTGAGGTTTTGCTGCTGGCTTAACAGCCGCAGTGACTCTCGTGCCTATCGACCTCATTGTCTCCTCCTGATCATTATTGGAATCTGAAAGATTGCTTGCCGTTAATCGAGCAATCTGTACAGAAATACCTATGACAAGGTCTGAGTGACTAGAAGAGACTATTGATCGTTTGTTCGAATGGTGAAAGTTTGATCAAGCACAAGGCTGCTTATCGGACGAAAAAAAAGCCCGCATTTCTGCGGGCTTTTCATGATGCTGATAAACGGCTGGAATTACATCATTCCATCCATGCCGCCCATACCACCCATGCCGCCCATACCACCCATACCACCACCGGCTGGCTTGTCTTCCGACAATTCAGCAACCATGCAATCGGTGGTCAGCATCAGGGAAGCGATCGACGCTGCATTTTGCAGTGCGGAACGTGTCACCTTGGCTGGGTCCAGAACGCCCATTTCGACCATGTCGCCGTAGGTGCCGTTGGCAGCGTTGTAACCGTAGTTACCCTTGCCTTCCAACACCTTGTTGACCACGACTGAAGCTTCTTCGCCGGCGTTCTGCACGATCATGCGCAGTGGCTCTTCCATCGCGCGCAGAACAATCTTGATGCCTGCGTCCTGATCAGGATTGTCGCCCTTGATGGTGATGTTGGAACGAGCGCGCAGCAGAGCGACGCCGCCGCCAGGAACGATGCCTTCTTCAACCGCAGCGCGGGTAGCGTGCAGTGCATCTTCAACACGGGCTTTCTTTTCTTTCATTTCGACTTCGGTGGCAGCGCCAACCTTGATCACGGCAACACCGCCCGCCAGTTTGGCGACGCGCTCTTGCAGTTTTTCACGGTCGTAGTCCGAGGTCGCTTCTTCGATCTGCACACGGATCTGTTTGACACGTGCTTCGATGGTTGCGCTCTGACCTGCGCCGTCGATCACGGTGGTGTTTTCCTTACCGATTTCGATGCGCTTAGCCTGACCCAGATCTGTCAGGGTGACTTTTTCCAGTGTCATGCCGACTTCTTCTGCAATCACCTGACCACCGGTCAGGATAGCGATGTCTTCCAGCATGGCTTTGCGACGGTCGCCGAAGCCAGGGGCTTTCACTGCACAAGTCTTCAGGATGCCACGGATGTTGTTGACCACCAGCGTTGCCAGTGCTTCGCCTTCGATATCTTCAGCGATGATCAGCAGCGGACGGCCAGCCTTGGCGACTTGCTCGAGTACGGGCAGCAGGTCACGGATGTTCGAGATTTTTTTGTCGTACAGCAGGATGAACGGGTTATCCAGCAGTGCCACTTGCTTCTCAGGCTGATTGATGAAGTAAGGGGACAGATAGCCACGGTCGAACTGCATACCTTCAACGATGTCGAGTTCGTCGTTCAGCGATTTGCCATCTTCAACCGTGATCACGCCTTCTTTGCCGACTTTTTCCATCGCTTCAGCGATACGCTCGCCGATAGAATGATCCGAGTTAGCCGAGATCGCGCCAACCTGAGCGATCTCTTTCGAGGTCGTGCAAGGCTTGGCGATTTTCTTCAGTTCTTCAACGGTTGCTGCGACTGCTTTGTCGATGCCACGCTTCAAGTCCATAGGGTTCATGCCGGCGGCAACATACTTCATGCCTTCGCGCACGATGGCTTGTGCCAGCACGGTAGCGGTCGTGGTGCCGTCACCAGCGTTGTCAGAGGTCTTGGAAGCGACTTCCTTGACCATCTGTGCGCCCATGTTCATGAGCTTGTCTTTGAGTTCGATTTCTTTAGCGACCGACACACCGTCCTTGGTGACGGTAGGCGCGCCGAAAGAGCGCTCGAGCACCACGTTACGGCCTTTAGGGCCCAGAGTGACTTTGACTGCGTTGGCGAGGATGTTCACGCCTTCGACCATTTTGGCGCGTGCGGCATCGCCAAATACGACTTCTTTTGCTGCCATGATGTATTACTCCTTAAAATTTGAGCTGAATATCCCGGAGGATGATCACTTCTGAACGATGGCCATGATGTCTTCTTCGCGCATCACCAGCACTTCTTTGCCGTCGACCTTGACGGCCTGGCCTGAATATTTGCCGAACAATACGGTGTCGCCGACTTTCACATCCAGCGGACGCACTTTGCCGTCGTCGAGAATCTTGCCATTACCAACGGCCAGGACTTTGCCCTGATCAGGTTTTTCGGCAGCTGCACCAGGCAGAACGATACCGGAAGCGGTCGTGGCTTCCTGCTCGAGACGCTCAACAATGACGCGGTCGTGCAAAGGACGAAGGTTCATGAAAACTCCTTAAAAACAATAGGTTGTGTTTATGTCTGACCCCATTCCCGGTGAATTTCCGGAGACGAGGCCATGGCTTGAAAAACCGTCTGCAGGGAGAGTTGTTAGCACTCTCCACCAACGAGTGCTAAGTATAGGGACGGATGGGGCCTTTTTCAAGGAACAAGCATGAAATCTTCTGACTCAGACGAGTTAATTCATGCTGAATTGATAATTCTTGACTGAATCTGAGGACCCATCGCCCGTCCGCCGGAGCTATCATCGACCCATGAGCGCAATTGCATCCCTGATCATTCCCCGGACCCGCGATCTGGGAGACGGCTTTGAGGTGAGGCGTGCCTTGCCGGCCGCCGGTCAGCGCATGGTCGGTCCATTCGTCTTTCTGGATCAAATGGGGCCGACCTTGCTCAAACCCGGCGTGGGACTGGATGTGCGTCCTCATCCGCATATCGGGCTGGCGACCGTGACCTGGCTGCTGGAAGGTGAAATCCTGCACCGTGACAGTCTGGGCAGTGTGCAGGCGATACGCGCCGGTGAGGTCAACTGGATGACCGCAGGCCGCGGCATCGTGCATTCCGAGCGCAGTGGTCCGCAACAGCGTCGCGAAGCATCCTCATTATTTGGTCTGCAATGCTGGGTCGCCTTGCCTCAGGCACAAGAAGAATGTGATCCGGATTTCACGCATCTGAAAGCGGATGATTTGCCGAGCATGGAAGCCGAAGGCGTGCGTGCCGTGCTGCTGGCGGGCAGTTATCTTGGCATGCAATCGGCATTGCCGACTCGTTCCGCCTTGTACTACGTCGAGCTGCGCTTGCAGCCAGGTGCACGCACCAGCTTGCCTGCCGAATACGATGAGCAGGCCATCTATATCGTCAGGGGTGAACTCGATCTTGGCAGTGATGGACTGCACAGCGCAGGGCAATTGCTGGTGATTCGCCCGTCCAGCGTGTTGACGCTGAAAGCCGGACCGCAAGGCGCCATCGTGATGCTATTGGGAGGCGATCCCATGGACGGCCCCAGGCATCTGGTGTGGAATTTTGTGTCCAGCCGATCCGAACGCATAGAACAGGCCAAACGCGACTGGATGGAACAGGCATTTGCGCCTGTGCCTGAAGAGACGGAATTCATTCCTCTGCCTGACAATATCAGGCCTGTAGACTACCCCTGATCACTGAACAAGCTTTACCTGCAAGCCTGAGCGCAAGTGGCAAATAGTGCTTGCTGCCAGTGCGCAGCCTGGTCTGGTTTGGATAATGCTGCATGGAATAATGCAGCAGAATGTTTTCATTTTTTTCTCAAGATCCTCAGACTATGCTTATGTGCCTGTCGCGAAATTCAATGCTGCGAATGTTGTGCCAGTCTGTGTTGTTGCTGGCTTTGGGTGCACATGGCCTGAACGTCATTTCTGCCCCGCTGCCAGCCGTGTTTACTCAGTCTCTGAAACAGGCTGGTGTGAACCTCGACAGCGTTGCACTCGATGTGCGTGGTGTGAATGACAAGTCAGCGCTGCTCTCGCTGAATAACCAATCCTCATTCAAGCCAGCTTCCATCATGAAGCTGGTGACGACGCAGGCAGCGCTGGAATTGTTGGGTCCGAATTATCGCTGGATCACGCGTGTCTATGCCGACGGAGTGCAAAGCGGCGATGTATTGCAAGGTAATTTAGTCATTGAAGGCAGTGGTGATCCCCGCTTCGCTTATGAAGACCTGTGGCGCTTGTTGCGACAATTGCGCAGCATGGGCCTGCGCGATATTCGCGGCAATCTGTTGCTGGATCGCAGTTTGTTTCAGGTCATGCCTGACGATACCGCTGTCTTTGATGGTCAGCCCAGCCGTTCCTACAATGCGCTGCCCGATGCCTTGCTGCTTGATGCCAAGGCTTTGCAAGTGCGTCTCAGCCCGGATCTTGCGACACAAAGCCTGCACATCAGTTTCGAGCCGCCCCTGTCTGGCTTTACAGTTCAAGTACCCAAACTAAGCCCGGCGGCCTGCAATGATGTGCGTGTGCAGTTGCAGCCGGAACTGAGCCCACAAGGCTTGCGCTTTGCCGGCAGCTATCCGATTGCCTGTGGTGAGCGCAGCATGAGCTTTCATTTACACACACTGAATCATGTGCAGTATTTCAATGCCGTGTTTCGCGCGCTGTGGTCAGAGCTGGGTGGCAGCATCAGCGGTGAAACACGCGAAGGCAAGGCCAGCCCGAATAGTCGCGAGCTGGCGCAATGGCAGTCAGCCACACTGGCGCAAGACATACGTGATATCAATAAATACAGCAACAATGTCATGGCGCGTAATCTTTTGCTCACTATCGCAGCGCAGCCCGGCGGCGTGCCTGCCACTGCGGCCATCGCGAATGGAAAAGTAGTCAACTGGCTGGCCGCCAGTGGCATCGAAAGCGCGGGCATGGTGCTGGATAATGGCTCGGGGCTGTCACGCGAGGCACGCATTTCAGCCAGAAGCATGGCCTCATTATTACAACGTGCCTGGCAACAAGCGACTATGCCTGAGTTTATCGCCTCACTACCTGTTGCAGGACTGGATGGCACCATGGGCAAGCGCGTGGCTGAAGCAGCAGTCAAAGGCCATGCGCATATCAAGACCGGAAGTCTGGGTGATGTAGCGAGTATTGCGGGTTATGTCAGCGCGAAATCAGGTCGGCGCATTGTGGTGGTCTGCATGATCAATCATCCGAATGCAAATGAGGCGCGGGCGGGGTTTGACAGGCTGCTGGAATGGATCTACGACAATTATTAATTCAATGTGAATGCATTCATCATGTGTCGATCATGCTTCGATCATGCGTCGATTTTTATGATGAAACATCAGCACTGCGTGGCCTGAACATCACCGTCGACATGGCCGCCACGATCAGCAGAATGGCTGCATAGTCTTGCCACTGGGGTGTTTCATGCAGCAGCCATGCACCGGAAAACGTCCCTAGTACCGGAATGAACATCACCGACAGACTGGAGGCCACGGGTGGCAGTAAGCGCGCCAGACGAAACCACACCACATGGGCAAAGCCAAAGATGATGGCGGCGTTATACAGAATGGCGGCCCATTCCACAGGCTTAGGGAAACGAATCTGCGGCCATTCCAATACGACTGACAAGATCGCCATCACCATGGTCGTCATCGTCAACATCCAGAAAGTTAACGCGATGACAGGCATGTCAATGCGGCTGCGCTTCATCAACACCGTGCCCAAGCCCCAACTGGCGGCAGCGATCAGGACGACCAGCGTGCCCATAGGCTGACCGGTAATTTTCTGAAATTCACTCGATAGCAATAAAGCAGCACCACTCATGGCCAGTACGATGCCCAGCAGTGAGGCGCGATTGATGCGGTCACCAAAAAAAATCAGGCCCGAGAGCACGGCCCAGGCCGGCATGGTGTAACCGAGTATTGCGGCGCGCCCGGAGGAGAGAAGTTTGACGCCGATGATGATGAGGGCATGCCAGATCAGCATATTCGGTAAGGCCAGCTTGGCAATCGTGAGTACTTCACCTTTCGGTATTTTCAGAGACACCCCTTGCAGGCGCGCAGCCAGCCAGATGACCAACACACCGCCCAGCATGCCTATGGTGCGAAAAGTCAGTGGCGGAAATTCACGCACACCGATTTTCATGACAGGCCAGTTCAGACCCCAGAATAAGGTCAGAAGAGCGAGCAGTATCAGGTCTTTGCGGGTCAGTTGGTTCATGAGCACTTCGTGTGAATCCGGCTTGTGATGTCAGGCCTCAGGGGCGGCACAATAGCATGACAGGCTACAATAGAGCCATTGTGCTTTCTAAACTCGGGCTTACGTGAAATTCATCGATCAACTGGCTGCTGCCACCAAAAAAAATAACTCCCTGCTCTGCGTAGGGTTAGACCCTGACCTCTCGCGTTTTTCGCCCGAGCTGCGGAAACGTCCTGATGCCATCTTTACTTTTTGCCGCGCCATCATTGATGCTACGGCGCATCTGGCTTGTGCTTTTAAGCCGCAGATTGCTTATTTCGCCTCACAGTCGGCGGAAGATGAACTGGAAACTGTGTGTGATTACCTGAAAGAAGTGTATCCGCATCTGCCCCTCATTCTCGACGCAAAGCGCGGCGACATAGGCGCTACCGCAGAGCAATATGCGCTGGAAGCCTTTGAGCGTTATCGTGCTGATGCTGTCACCGTCAATCCTTATATGGGTTTTGATTCGATTGCGCCTTATCTGGAATGGAAAGATCGCGGCACGATCGTGTTGTGCCGCACCTCCAATCCCGGCGGCTCAGATCTGCAGTCCCTGTCGGTCGATGGTAAGCCCCTGTATCAGCATGTGGCGCAAATGGTGGCAGACAAATGGAATACGAATGGCCAGTGCGCTCTGGTGGTCGGTGCAACCTTCCCTGCGGAGATTGCTCAGGTGCGCAATATCGTCGGTGACATGCCCTTGCTGGTGCCAGGCATAGGCGCGCAAGGTGGTGATATTGAAGCCGCTGTGAACGCCGGTCAGACAGCGAATGGCGGTGGCATGATCATCAATTCATCGCGTGCGATCCTGTACGCCAAAGCTACCCGTGGTGAAAACTATGCACAGGCCGGCGCGCGCGTGGCGCAAGAAACGCGCGATGCGATTAATCGTTTCCGACATTCATAAGCTATTCAGACAGCTGTTGGCACTAATCGAAAGAACGCAGATTAAGAGCCTGTCTCCTTAGGCCGCTGCCGGCGTTGGCAGCAGTTTGCCGTACTATTCGTACTGTCTGCACCGCTGCCGCCTTGCCATCGACCTAACGAGACAGGCTCTAAATATCCATAAGGGCAGGATTGCTACAGTCACTTGCAGTCTCCACGGACCCAAGCCTGCTGAACCTGCCGCTGTTTTTTTCAGTCACGAAAAAACATCAGCATCTCGGCCAGCATTGCATCCGGTACTTCATCCAGTAGGAAATGACCGCCAGCTAAGGCCTTGCCCGTCACCTTGACGGTAGCTTTGGCTTGCCAGTCTTCCAGCGGCGAAAACAGTCTGGCGATGATGCCATGCTCGCCCCATACGATGTGGAGCGGGCAGCTGATCTTGTTGTGTTCATGATCTTCATCGTGCACCAGATCGATCGTTGATGCTGCACGATAATCTTCGCAGCCTGCATGAATCATGGCTGGGTCGCAGAAGCAGCGGCGATATTCTTCCATTGCATCAGGTGCAAAGAAACTCGTGCCAGCTGAGCCCCAGCCGCCCAGCGTGTAATCAATAAAAAACCGCGCATTATTGTTGATGAGTGTTTCAGGCAGAGGGTAGGGTTGTGCCAGAAAGAACCAGTGATAGTAAGCATCAGCAAAGCGCTTATCTGTTTTTTCAAACATGGTGCGGGTGGGCGAGATATCCGCAATCATTAATTTTTTCACTCGCTGCGGATGATCCAGTGCCAATCGGTGCGCCACTCTGCCGCCACGATCATGGCCACAGAGATCGAAGGTTTTGTGACCCAGACTGCTCATTAAATCCAACATGTCCTGCGCCATCACGCGCTTGGAATAATTGAGGTGTGCGGCATCGCCCGCGGGCTTGGAAGAATCGCCATAGCCGCGCAAGTCAGGCATCACCAGCGTGAAATGCTCAGCCAGTGCATCAGCCACACCATGCCAGATCACATGCGACTGAGGATAACCATGCAAGAGCAATAAGGGAGGGCCCTTGCCACCATGGCGGAAATGAATCTGCACGCCATTCACTTCGCGGCGTTCTTGCGTAAAGCGTTCTAACATTTTTATAGTTGCTCCATAAATTTCAACAGGCCCTGCAAAGCAAATTCAGTCGTTTGTGCGCGGACAGCCTGACGGTCACCACTGAATACATGGCGCTCTGTATGGACCATGCTGCCATGCGCCCAGGCAAAGCAGACCGTGCCCACAGGCTTGCCCGGAACTGCACCACTGGGTCCGGCAATGCCGGTGGTGGCGAGCGTGACATCGGCATCGGTATTGGCCAGTACACCCGCCGCCATGGCCGCTGCTACCTCTTCACTGACCGCGCCTTCCTGTGCAATCAGTGCGGCGGGCACATCCAGAAATTCGGTTTTAGATATATTTGAATAAGTCGCAAAGCCGCAATCAAACCATTCAGATGAACCCGGAACATCGGTAATGGCTTGAGAAATACTTCCACCCGTTATGGATTCGGCGGTCGCCAGCAGCCAGCGTTTTTTTTGCAGGGCATGGCCGACTTGTTCGGCCAGTTCACGCAATCTGTCCATGATCGTCTCCTGATTGATTATGGTTTCAGGATTTCACAGGAAGCGCCACAAGGCAAGCACCAGCAAGGTCAGGAAAGCGGCAATGATGTCATCTGCCATCACGCCAAAGCCACCTTTGTAGTGTTGTTCAAATTGGCGTATCGGTGGTGGCTTGATCATGTCGAAGGCACGGAAAATCAGAACGGCCATGCATTCTTGTCTGAAGCTGGCAGGTGTCACCAACAAGAGCACCAGCCAGATCGCAATCATTTCATCCCAGACCATACCGCCGTGATCCGGCACGCCGAGGGCGCGTCCGGTTTTTTCACAGGCCCAGACACCCATCATGAAACCTATCAGAATGATCAGGCCCCAGACGGTCGAGGTAAACAGCTCGGGCCAGCGTGCAGAAAAAGTATCAAAGCATAGCCAGCCAAACAGCGTGCCCATGGTGCCGGGCATGATCCGCGACAGTCCGCTGCCAAAGCCTAGCGCCAGCAGGTGAGCAGGGTGGGAAAGCATGAAGGCGGCATTCGGGCGTCTCGGTGCCTGAGTTGCATGAGGTGCTGCGGACGCTGCAGATCCTGCTTCATTAGGTGTCATCATGGTCGCGCGAAATGATCGAAAGAATGTGAGCTGATTGCCAGCGGCTGGCCTGAGGCATCCGTGATGTGCAGCCCCGCTTCGGCACGGATGTGGCCTATGCATGTCAGCGCCACATCAGCCGTGAGTCCTGCAGCCAGTACGGCAGCATGCTGATGGACGGGCGCGGTGAAGCAGAGTTCGTAATCATCGCCCCCGTTCAGAGCAAATTCATTTTGCATGGTTTTGCTTTGGGTTCTGAGTGCCGCTCCCAGAGGCAGGGCGTCGGCCTGAATCACAGCACCTGTGCCAGAGGCGTCGAGTACGTGTCCCAGATCGCCCAGCAAACCATCCGACACATCAATCGCTGCACTGGCAATGCCGCGCAATGCCAGGCCGAGAGCGATACGCGGCGTGGGGCGGTGCAGCCGCTGTGCTGCGATACTGAGTTGGTAAGCCGTCAGCGTCAGCTTGCCCTGCAATGCTTCCAGCGCCAGACGCGCATCGCCCAGCGTGCCTGAAACCCAGATCTCATCACCCGCTTTGGCGCCAGTGCGGCGCAGTGCAGCTGACTCAGGCACGCTGCCAAAGATGGTGATGCAGAGATTGAGCGGGCCGCGCGTGGTGTCACCACCGATCAAATCCATCTGGTGCAAGTCGGCCAGCGCAAACAGGCCGCGTGAAAATTTTTCAAGCCAGTCCTCGTTCGCCGCCGGCAAAGCCAGTGCCAGTGAAAAGCCCAGCGGACGTGCGCCCATAGCAGCCAGATCCGAAAGGTTGACTGCAAGGGCCTTGTGGCCCAAGGCTTCGGGTTCTGCGCCCGCAAAGAAGTGGCGACCTTCAACCAGCATGTCGGTGGATACGGCGAGTATTTCAGCGGCAGGCGCTGCCAGTAATGCGCAGTCGTCGCCCACGCCCAACCGCAGTGCGCCGCCGGAGCGGGGTGCACGGGTGAAAAAACGCGAAATCAGTTCAAATTCAGACAACATAGGCAGGGATTGTACCGAACCCGCTTTAGATGGGAGTTCAGTTGAAAACTTCGCATTTCATTCAGGTCATACGCCAGAGGCTCCTCTGATAAAATCAGCCATTCTTATGTACGTTAGTACGCACCCGGAAAGACAGTCGAGCATGGATGACAGCAAACAACAAAAAGAACAGCGTGAACAATTTCGTCAGGCTGCGCTCGAATATCACGAATTCCCCACTCCCGGCAAAATCAGTGTCACACCCACCAAGCAGCTGACCAATCAGCGCGATCTGGCGCTAGCCTATTCGCCCGGCGTGGCCGCTGCCTGTGAAGAGATCGTGGCTGATCCCACCAATGCCTTCCGCTACACCGCACGCGGCAATCTGGTGGCCGTCATCACCAACGGCACCGCCGTACTGGGTCTGGGCAACATCGGCCCGCTGGCCGCCAAGCCTGTGATGGAAGGCAAGGGTGTGCTGTTCAAGAAATTTGCCGGCGTGGATGTCTTCGATATCGAGATCAATGAATCTGATCCTGACAAGCTGTGCGACATCATCGCTTCACTCGAGCCCACCTTTGGTGGCGTGAATCTGGAAGACATCAAAGCGCCGGAGTGCTTCTACATAGAACGCAAGCTGCGCGACCGCATGAAAATTCCGGTCTTTCATGATGACCAGCATGGCACTGCCATCATTGTCGGCGCTGCCATCATGAATGGCCTGAAAGTGGTCGGCAAAGATATCAAGCATTGCAAGCTGGTGGTCTCGGGTGCCGGTGCAGCTGCGCTGGCCTGTCTGGATCTGATTGTTGATCTGGGCTTCCCGATTGAAAATATTTTTGTCACCGATCTGGCTGGCGTGGTCTACAAAGGCCGTACCGAGCTGATGGATCCGGACAAAGAAAAATTTGCACAAGAGACCAAGGCACGTACCCTGGCCGAAGTGATTCCCGGTGCTGATATTTTCCTCGGCCTGTCGGCTGGCGGTGTATTGAAACAAGACATGGTGCGCGCCATGGCGAAAAATCCTCTGGTGCTCGCACTGGCTAATCCCACGCCGGAAATTCTGCCGGAAGAAGTGCGCGAAGTGCGTGATGACGCCATCATCGCCACCGGCCGTTCTGATTATCCGAATCAGGTCAACAACGTTCTCTGCTTCCCTTACATCTTCCGTGGCGCACTCGATTGTGGCGCCACCACCATCACACGCGAGATGGAAATCGCGGTCGTGCATGCCATTGCAGAGCTGGCGCAGGCGGAGCAGTCGGATGTGGTCGCTACCACTTATGGCGTGACCAATCTGTCCTTCGGGCCAGAGTATCTGATACCCAAGCCCTTTGATCCGCGTCTGATGCTGAAGATTGCACCGGCCGTTGCACGCGCCGCTGAAAAATCTGGCGTTGCACTGCGACCTATCAAATATCTGGCGGCCTATACCGATCGTCTGCAACAGTTCGT
>CAIQLE010000183.1 GCA_903872555.1 uncultured bacterium | reverse complement strand
TGGCACGCACCCGGCCTGTAGAGCGCAGGAAGTTCGCCAGCTCGGGCAGATCCTCTTTTGCATAGAAATTACTGATGCGCCCCAGCAGTTGGGCTGCAATGCGGCCGGAGGCTTCCATCTCTTCACGCACACTATTGCGGGTTGCACCGATTTCCACGGCGATCAGAACGCCAAAGGCAATGATGGTCAGGGCAGAAAAAATCAGGTTAATCTTTAGCCGCAGGCTCATGCCTGAGCTGCGTAGGGGGGCGTCGATACTTGAATGCAGTTGAGGCACCTCTGGTGCTGCAGAACGGGGATCAACGGGCGGGATCATCATGATTGGGGGTGCGCAAGTCGGGATGCTATATTGCGCTTTATGCTTAGTCTCTGAGGCGCATCATATCAGCACCCCTGTGACGGCATCATCGCGCATCATCAGGCACAGCCCGCACAGCCACAGTTCATGAAAATCATGAGGCCTGATTGCACGATACGCTGATGCACAGGATCGCGGGCAAAGGCATGATTGCCTTCGCTGGTTAAATTAATAATCAGTAACTTTAAAATAACTTCCCATCAGGAGATCATCATGGCATGGACCACCCCAGCAGCAACTGACCTGCGTTTCGGTTTCGAAATCACTATGTACATCGCTAACCGTTAATTCGGCCGCGAAGCAGCCTTGCCTTCAGGCGGGCTGCTGAACGTAGTAGTGTAAAAACGGCCTCAATGGCCGTTTTTTATTGCCCAAATATTTATCAAATAAATAATTGTTCAAGATAAGCCAACACTAGCCATGTTGATTTTAACTTGTCAGAAATACTACGGACTTCTACATCATCAGGCTCAAATCCGCATCCTGCCATTCACATTCCACTCTCCCGAGCGCAGCAGACAAGCCTCTGCAAAATTCCTTGCATGCTGATCTGGCGTGGCAGGCAAGCGGAACACCTCATTCAAAGCTGAGCGAAGGAATTCAGTGTCCTCCTCATCCTGCACAAACCAGCGTAGCGATGGGGGTATGGATCTGAGCATGACAAGATCATTATCAAACACGTCCATAAAGGCTGATTCAGTCATACCCTGTTCGCGGGATAAGGCGGCATTGCGAATATAGTCTGTGCCCTCCATGCATTCCTGCTTACTGAGTTCATGGGCAATGGCAGGCGGGAGGCTAAGGATTGACAGCGCCAGCAGGACGGGCACGGATCTGAAGAAGCACAGCAGTCCGGTATGGTTCATGATGACCCCCTTGTCTGTGTGAATGACAAGTCCATTCTAGAACTCTAGCCCGGAACTGCAGCGGCCATATTGCTTTATCTCTGCATCATGCGGCTTTGTCCTGTTCGCCGGAGCCCGACTCCTCAGGGGCGATATCCATGGCCGGGGGCAGGAATTCAAGCTCCAGATCGGCCTTGTCCACCAGATACTGCGGCAGCGCTGCCTTGACGGCTACACCCAGTTGTTCAAATTCTTTGGCGCGCTTGATCAGATTGCCGGGGCCGTCATACAACTGACCAAAGGCTTTTTTATAGCTGACCTGCGCTGATTCCAGCTTCCGACCTAATTCTTCCATGCTGGCGATGAACACCGAAAACTTGTGATACAGCTTGCCCGCACTGTCTGCCAGCGCAGCGCTGTGGGCATTCTGATGTTCCAGCCGCCATAACTGGCGCACGATGTTCAGGCTAGTCAGCAAGGTCGTCGGTGTGGCGACCAGTACATTTTTCTCCAGCGCTTGCTGAAACAGATTTTCATCCGCCCGCAGCGCTTCGACAAAAGCCGATTCTATAGGGATGAACATGAAGACCATCTCAGGCGTATTGAGGTCACCCAGATCGAAATAGCGACGATCGGCCAGCTCTGTGATGCGGTCGGCAATAGCCTTCACATGCTCTTTCAGGGCCTGCTTACGTTCCAGCTCTTCTTCGGCATTCACGTAACGCGTATAAGCATTCAACGAAACTTTGGCATCCACCACCAGGTGCTTATCTTCCGGCAGATAAATAATCACATCCGGACGCTGCCGGCCTTCGTCGGTATTGAAGCTGACTTCACGCTGATAGTCCTTGCCGGCCTGCAGGCCTGAACGGGCCAGCACATTTTCCAGTACCAGCTCGCCCCAGTTGCCCTGCTTCTTGGCTTGTCCCTTCAGGGCTGTTGCTAGACCATGCGCCTCTTCCGTCATCTGGCGATTTAAGTCTTTGAGTTGCGCAAGCTCGGTCTTGAGTGCGGCCTGTTGTTGCGCGTCCAGATAATGAATCTCTTCTACGCGAGACTTGAATTCATTCAGGCGATCTTTGAAGGGGTTCAGCATCTGCCCCATGTTCTCTATGTTCTGCTGGGAGAATTTACGGCTCTTGTCTTCAAAGATGTTGTTCGCCAGATTCTGGAATTCTTCCGTCAGGGATTTGCGGCTGGTCTCGCTCATCTCACGCAAGAGCTGAATTTTTTCATCGGCCTGTTTGAGCTCTTGTTCTAGCCGGGTATGAGCCGAGGAAAGCTCGCGGTCCAGCGCGGAGACTTGATCCTGCAGCGACTGATTGAGCTGGCGTGCCTCAGCCAGCTGTTCTTCATACAGGCGCAGGCGCTCCTGACCCGCAGCCATGGCCAGATCCTGTCTGCCCCTGGCCAGCATAGTGGCCGCGACAGTACCCAGCAGGATGCCAAGGACCAGAGCAAGGACTAGGGGCAGGAATTCCATCATTTTTCTCCGAAAACAGTAGCATCAAGTTTAACAGCTGGGCTTTCAGAGATTCGGAGGCTGTTTCCCTGAGGCTGATTTAAGTGTTGACTATGTAAATGCGAATTGTTATCATTTACACCGTTGACACTATCCACCAGACCAGCAAATCCTCATCATGAAACTTCGCGCACTTGCTCTGATGCTGTCCCTCTCGCCCGTTCTGGCGACTTTGCCCGCGCTTGCGGCCGACACGGAAATTGTGGTGACGATCAAGGATCACCAGTTTGCTCCGAAAGAGCTTCGGGTGCCGACAGGCCAGAAGATCAAGCTGATTATCGACAATCAGGATGCCACGCCAGAAGAATTTGAAAGCCACGAACTGAATCGCGAAAAAATTATCGCGGCTAAATCTAAGGCATCTGTGTATATCGGACCGCTGAAAGCAGGCAAATACCCCTTCTTTGGTGAATTCAATCAGACCAGCGCCCAGGGCGTGGTCATTGCGGAGTAAGGCATATGTTCGGTCCGGCGCTGATTATTTTTCGCGAAACTCTGGAAGCAGCCCTTGTACTGGGTATCGTTGCGGCCGCCACACGGGGCGTTAGCCGCCGTTCTCTCTGGTTACTGTTAGGTGTACTGGCAGGGCTGATCGGATCGGGGCTGATCGCAGCTCTGACTGAAACCATTGCCGGACTGGCCGATGGCAGTGGTCAGGAATTATTCAATGCTGCGGTGTTGGGCGTGGCTGTGCTGATGTTGGGCTGGCATCACGTCTGGATGGCCACTCACGGAGCAGAGCTGGCACGTGATGCACGGCAAGTCGGTAATGAAGTCAGGGAAGGCAACCGCGAACTGTCGGCGATTGCGCTGCTGGTAGCGCTGACGGTATTGCGTGAAGGTGCCGAGAGCGTTCTTTTCCTGCACGGTATGGCCAGTGCCAGTGACAGCAGTCTGATGAAGGTGCTGGCTGGCGGCGCTCTGGGTCTGCTGGGCGGCAGCGCCTTAGGCTTGGTGATGTATCTGGGTCTGATGCGTATTCCGCTGCGCTGGTTTTTCTCGGTCACGGGCATCTTGCTGGTCTTGCTCGCAGGTGGGCTCGCCAGTCAGATGGCACGTTATCTGATACAGGCCGATTGGCTGCCTGCATTGGCTGAGCCTCTGTGGGACAGCACTGCCCTTCTTTCCTCGACTTCTCTAGGCGGCTCTGTCATGCATGTCTTGATCGGCTATGAACCCAGCCCAAGCGGCATGCAAATCATTTTCTATACAAGCACCATTGCAGTGATTCTTTTGCTGGCTTCACTGGTTCGTCGTCAGCAACAGGCTCCTGTATTACAAGCAGACTAATCATGAAAAAATCATCAATGAAAAAAATTATTTGGGCCGGCGCTTTTGCTGCCGCAGCTATCTCTGGTTCCGCATTTGCTGGTCCTGACGAATATGTGCTTCCTGCACGGGTTGAAGCAGGTGAGCGTGAGATTGATTTCAAGTTCGGCACACGCAATATGAAAGACAGTTCGCAAAACAAAAATGCCAGTTCAGTCGGTCTGGGACTGGGCGTCAATGAGCTTTGGTTTACGGAGGTCTATGTCAAATTCGCTGGCGCTCCCGGAAACTCTACCGACCTTGATGCGTTTGAATGGGAAAACCGTTTTCAGCTGACTGAAACAGGCAAATACCCTGTGGATGTTGGGTTCTTACTGGAGATTGAACGTCCGCAAGACAGATCAGAAGGCATGGAAGTGACATGGGGCCCTTTGTTTCAGGCAGACCTTGGTCAGACCGAATGGATTGCCAATTTTCTGATTCAGCGTAATTACAATGCCACTTCACCCAGCGCCGCCAGCGCCTATTATCGTGTGCAAGGTCGCTATCGATTAAGCAAAGAATTCTCGTATGGCTTTCAGGGTTTCGGTGATTTGGGCACCTGGGATAGCTGGGCAAGTAGTCACCAGCAGGGACATCGTTTCGGCCCGGCTGTGTTTGGCAAAATAGGATTAGATTGCAAGCAAGCGATTAAATACAATGCAGCTTATCTGATCGGTAAAACGCGTATTGATGGTGACAGCTATAGCGGCAACACCTTCCGACTGCAGATGGAATATGAGTTCTGATCAGACTAGCTGATCAACCAGCTGAGACATATCAAAATGCCCCGGAATGACGGGGCATTTTTTTATGCATGCTTTATGTGTACCGAATCCGGATATTTACAAATACGGTCCATTGCCTGTCAGAGGGTAAAATCGGCGGCACATTGAATCCTCAGGAGTCCCCCTCATGTCCGGCGCACCCCAGCAGTCATCTCGCAGAACCTTTCTCAAGCAATCCGCTGCGCTGAGTGGCGCATTTATTCTGGGCATACAAGGAAGTTCATCTGTCATGGCTGCCATGGCCGCCGATGCCCCCGAGATCACGCACTGGGTCGTCATACAGCCGGACGATACCGTCATCATCCGTATCGCCCGCTCTGAACTGGGTCAGGGTAGTTTCACCGGTCTGGCACAACTGCTGGCCGAAGAACTGGAATGCGACTGGAGCAAAGTCAGACCTGAATACGCTGATGTCAGCATGCACATACGGCGCAACCGTATTTTCAAAGACATGTCGACCGGTGGCAGCCGCGGCATTCGCGAGTCGCATGAATATGTACGTAAAGGCGGGGCTGCTGCGCGCGAAATGCTGATCGCCGCCGCCGCACAGCAATGGCAAGTGCCCGCATCCGAATGCCGTGCACAAAATAGTGTCGTGTCCCATCCCTCAGGCAAGCGCGCCAGCTATGGTGAACTCGCCCCACGGGCCAGCACGATGCCTATGCCAGCCAATCCTGCTTTGAAAGCCCCCAAAGACTGGAAGTTGATTGGCACCTCACCTGCCCGTTTCGATATTCCGGCCAAGGTGAATGGCTCGCAAGTGTATGCGGCAGATGTGCGCCTACCCGGCATGCTGCATGCGTCGATCTTGCAAAGTCCCGTGTTTGGCGGCTTCGTAAAAAATTACGACGACAGCAAAGCTAAGGCCATGCCGGGCGTGAAGCAGATCGTCGCTACCGAAGAATGGATTGCGGTCGTTGCCGGCAACTGGTGGCAAGCGAATAAAGCCCTCAAGGCGATTCAGGTTGAATGGGAAAACGGCAGCAAGGGCAAAATCTCCAGCGAGTCCATCATGGCCTACCTGCGCGAAGGCCTGGAATCGACCGTTGCTCCGATTGCACGCAAGGACGGTGATGCAGACCAGGCGCTCGCCTCTGCACACACGGTACTGGAAGCCGAATACACCACCGGCTTCATGAACCATGCAACCATGGAGCCGCAGACAGCAACTGCGCTCTTCACCACGGACAAACTCGAAGTCTGGGTTGGTACGCAAAATGGCGAAGCTTCGATTGCCGCGGCCTCCGAAGCCTCCGGTCTGCCACTGGACAAAATACATATCCATAAAATGCATGCGGGTGGAGCTTTTGGTCGTCGTGGCCCGCATCAGGATTTCACCAAACAAGCCGTGAAAATTGCCAAGGCCATGCCCGGCATACCCGTCAGGCTGCAATGGTCACGCGAAGAAGATATGCGTCAGGGCCGCTACCGTCCTGTATCACTGGTGAAGTTACGCGGCGGCCTGGATAAAGATGGCAACTGGCTGGGCTGGCATGTCAGGCAATCGGATCAGTCGATTGCCATCACCGTGTATCCACAGTTCGTCAAGGATGGCGTAGACCAGATCAATACCCGCGTCTTCCGCGACAATCCCTATGCCGTACCAAACTTCACGAATGAATATGTCATGCGTGAACTGCACGTACCACCAGGATTCTGGCGTGCCGTGTCACATACCAATAATCCCTTCTATCGCGAATGTTTTATTGATGAGCTGGCCCATGCGGCGGGCAAAGACCCCTATCAATTCCGACGTCCTCTACTGGAAGGCAAAAAAGATCAGGCGGTCCTTGATGCGGTTGCAAAAGCCATAGGTTGGGGCAAGCCCGCGCCCAAGGGCATACATCGCGGCATCGCCGTGGTGGATTCTTATGGCAGCTTCACTGCCGCCGCGGTTGAAATTTCCGTCAGTAAGGATTCGGTGATTGCCGTCAAACGCGTAGTGGTTGCAATTGACAGTGGCCATGTGGTCCATCCCGATGCGGTGAAAGCCCAGGTGGAAGGCGGCGTGATCTGGGGGCTGTCCGCCATCATGTCGGAAGAAATCACGATTGAAAATGGCGCGGTAAAGCAAAGTAATTTCAATGACTATCCCGTGGCACGCATGGGACAAGCGCCTGAAATTATCCCTATCCTCATGCCTTCCGGCGGTTTCTGGGGCGGTGTGGGCGAACCACCCATTGGTGGCGTAGCACCGGCAATGGTGAATGCCATCTTTAAAGCCACAGGTAAACGCATACGTTCATTACCACTGAAAAATCACGGCTTCAGATATAAGACTTAATACAAAATTGAAGTACTTGGCTAAGGCGTATCGCTGAATGCTGCTTCATTCAGGGAGGGGCTTGATAAAATGGAGATAACAACATCCTGGCAATGCTAATTAGCTAATATTTTTAACATTTCTTTTGACGGACGCATGACATGCAAGAAGCAATCACAACAACAGGCTGGAAACAGTCGATAGAAAAATTCATTGCCCTGCCACTGATTCAACATTTACTCGTGGTTCTGATCGTGGTCAACGCGGTTATCCTGGGAATGGAAACCAGCGCGACCTTAATGGAAGAAGCAGGTCACATTCTGCATTGGCTGGATCACGCCATACTCTGGATATTTATCGGTGAGTTAGTCTTGCTGATGCTGGCACGAGGATTCAAATTTTTTAAAGATCCCTGGTGCGTCTTTGATTTCATTGTTGTCGGCATTGCCCTGGTGCCTGCTACTGGCAGCCTTTCCGTGCTGCGTGCCTTGCGGGTTCTGCGAGTCTTACGACTGGTGAATAAGGTTGAGAGTATGCGCAAAGTCGTCGCAGGATTGCTGCATTCTCTGCCTAGCCTGGGTTCAGTGTTTGGATTGATTCTGGTGATTTTTTACGTGTTCTCCGTCATAGCGACCAATATGTTTGGTCCGGCGTTTCCTAATTTCTTTGGCGATCTCGGAATGACGGCCTTTACATTGTTCCAGGTGATGACACTGGAAAGCTGGTCTGAGGGCGTAGCGCGCCCGGTGATGGAAATATTCCCCTATGCCTGGGTATTTTTCATTATTTTCATTTTCATCGCCACCTTTGTGATTATCAATCTTTTCATCGCTGTCATTGTGGACTCACTCAATTCGAGTTCGGGTGAAAACGAAAGCACAGGGGTGATTACGAATGAGTTGAAAATGCTGAGACAGGAATTGGCTGAATTACGCACCGAATTGGGGCAAAAAAAACGAGAATAAAAACCTGATGCATCATTGATCTGGTTGAAAGATACAGGCATTATTCATTGGCGAATTTAGCAACTGATTCGATTTTATACGGCAGTACTCACGCTTTAAAATACTCACAGGAGTCATTATGAAAAACCTACTCGTCGCTTTGATTATTGGCCTTTTCTCAGTCTCTGCATTTGCAAACCATCATCATGGCAAGCAAACCAAATCTCATTCCAAGGCTCATGCACACAAAAAG
>CAIQLE010000182.1 GCA_903872555.1 uncultured bacterium | reverse complement strand
GCCGCGTGTCGCGTTACGGCATGATTGCCTTTGCTTCATCACTGGATCAGGGCGGACCCATGGCCTGGACAGCGGAAGATTGCGCCATGCTGCTGAATGGCATGACCGCCTTTGATGAGCGCGACGCCACCAGCATAGAGCGGCCGGCCGAAGATTTCACGCAGCATCTGGGCGACAACCTCCAGGGTCTGAGGATAGGCGTGCCGCGCGAATATTTTGGTGCCGGTCTGGCATCGGATGTGGCCGAAGCAATTCAGGCGGCATTGAAGGAATATGAAAAACTGGGCGCCACACTGGTGGATATTTCGCTGCCCAAAACCTCGCTCTCGATTCCGGTGTATTACGTTATCGCACCGGCCGAAGCCTCATCCAATCTCAGCCGTTTCGATGGCGTGCGCTATGGTCATCGCGCAAAAGATTATGCGGATCTGGGCGACATGTATCGCAAGTCCCGCGCCCAGGGCTTTGGCGATGAAGTCAAACGCCGCATTCTGGTCGGTGCCTATGTGCTCTCGCATGGTTATTACGATGCCTACTATTTGCAGGCACAAAAAATCCGTCGCCTGATTGCACAGGATTTCCAGCAAGCGTTTACGCAATGCGATGTCATCATGGGTCCGGTCGCGCCGACAGTGGCATGGGATCTGGGATCGAAGGTGAATGATCCGGTTGCAAATTATCTGGCTGATATTTATACGCTCTCGACCAGTCTGGCTGGTTTGCCCGGCATGTCGATTCCCTGCGGCTTTGGTCAGGGCGAAAAAAATGCACAGCGTCCGGTCGGACTACAGTTGATAGGCAATTATTTCGGCGAAAGCAAACTCTTAAATATCGCGCACCAGTTCCAGCTGGCGACCGACTGGCACACCCGCCGGCCACAGAATTAACAAGGACACATCATGCAATGGGAAGTCGTGATCGGTCTTGAGACGCATGCGCAACTCACCACCGAATCTAAAATTTTTAGTGCTGCGCCTATCGCCTTTGGTGCAGAACCCAATACTCAGGCCTGCCCGGTCGATCTGGCTCTGCCCGGCGTGCTGCCCGTATTGAACAAGGGTGCAGTCGAACGCGCGATTCAGTTTGGTCTGGCCATCGGTGCCACGATTGCACCGCGCTCTGTGTTTGCGCGCAAAAATTATTTTTATCCGGATCTGCCCAAGGGTTATCAGATCAGTCAGTTTGAACTGCCGGTGGTACAGGGTGGCACGATCTCTTTCGCATTAGAGAAAGACGGCAAGATAGAAATGAAAACCGTGCAGCTGACGCGCGCGCATCTGGAAGAAGATGCCGGCAAATCACTGCACGAAGATTATCAGGGCATGACAGGTATCGATTTAAATCGTGCCGGCACACCCTTACTGGAAATCGTGACCGAGCCGGATATGCGCAGCGCTGCCGAAGCGGTGGCCTATGCCAAATCCCTGCATGCCCTCGTCATGTGGCTGGGTGTCTGTGATGGCAATATGCAGGAAGGCTCTTTCCGTTGCGATGCGAATGTCTCTGTGCGTCCGGCAGGACAGGCAGCCTATGGCACCCGTTGCGAAATCAAAAACCTGAACTCATTCCGCTTTCTGGAAGAGGCTATCAATTACGAAGTGCGGCGTCAGATTGAATTGATCGACGATGGCGGCACCGTGGTACAGGAAACTCGCCTGTACGATCCGGACAAAAAAGAAACCCGCTCTATGCGCAGCAAAGAAGACGCGATGGATTATCGCTACTTCCCCGATCCGGATCTGCCGCCGCTGGTGATTGCACAGGAATGGATAGACCGCGTCAAAGCCACACTGCCCGAACTGCCCGCTGCCATGCGTGAGCGTTTTGTGCGCGACTATCATCTGACTGACTATGATGCGATGGTGCTCACACAGTCCAAAGCGATGGCGGCGTATTTTGAAGCAGTCCTCGCCTCTGCCGGCAAGGAGCAAGCCAAACCGGCAGCCAACTGGCTGATGGGCGATGTGGCATCGACCCTGAACCGTGAAGGCATGGACATTTCTGCCTCACCTGTCAGTGCTGAACAACTGTCGCTGCTGTTAAAGCGGATTGCTGATGGCACCATCTCCAACAAGATTGCGAAAGAAGTCTTCGCGGCCATGTGGGAAGCAACATCGACTGATGCAGCATTGGCAGATGAAGTGATTGAGTCTAAGGGACTCAAGCAAATCTCGGACAGCGGCGCACTGGAAAAAATTGTGGATGAGGTACTGGCAGCGAATGCGAAATCGGTAGAAGAATTCCGCGCCGGTAAAGAAAAAGCCTTCAATGCCCTGATTGGTCAGGCCATGAAGGCCAGCAAAGGCAAGGCAAACCCAGCGCAACTGACCGAGTTACTGAAACAAAAATTAGAGCAGGCTTGAATCTGTTTTACAGGCTTCAACTGCAGCGGCCTGAACAGCCAATCTATAAGTATTCCGTAAGCAGACAAGAACGATAAAAATTTACTCAGGGGACGACAACATGAAAAAAATCACTACTGCACTGGCCTTCGCACTCACTCTGCTGGGCGGCGCTGCCAGTGTCAGCGCGCAGACCACACAGATCAGCACCGAGTACCTGATGACGGTACATATCCCGACTGAGCGCAAGGCGATCGACAATGGCCTGACGGTCGTGAATATTCTTCCGGGCGGCTGGATCAAGGGTCCGCGCATCTCGGGCAAGGTGATTGCCCCGGGCGGCGACTGGATACGCACCATGCCTTCAGGCGCGCTGCGTCTGGATGTGCGCATGACGATAGAAACCGATGACGGCGCAATCATCTATATGACTTACGGCGGTGTGGTGGTCGGTTCAAAAGAAGCCGGCGAGGCGCTGGCAAGGGGTGAAATCCTGAATGACAAAGGCTTCCCTTACTTCATCACGACACCACAGTTCCAGACATCCTCAGAAAAATACAGCTGGCTGAACCAGATTCAGGCCGTAGGCAAAATGGCGGAATACAAGCGCGCCAAGAACGATGCCTACGTTAACTACGATGTCTTCATTGCACGCTGATCAGGCCACGCCATAGCGCTGGCGGTACGCCGCCACCGCTGCTTTGTACTGGCCCAGCTCCGCGCTGGCGCCAGGGCCTGAGAGATAGGCAAACAAGTCATTCAGGTTCGCGATAGGCAGCACAGGGATTCCAAAGCTCTGCTCCACATCCTGCACCGCCGAGTGCTGCGACAGCGCACCTTCAGCACCACTTTTTTCCATACGGTCCAGCGCAATCAGTACCGCACACGGTGTGGCGCCCTGCGCCCGTATCATGTCCACTGATTCGCGCACCGAGGTGCCGGCAGAGATCACGTCATCAATAATCACCACCCGGCCTTCCAGCTTGGCGCCGACGATGGTGCCACCTTCGCCATGATCTTTGGCTTCCTTGCGGTTATAGGCAAAGGCGCTGTTGTGGCCCTGAGCGGCCAGTGCCACCGCAGTGGCCGATGCTAGGGTAATGCCCTTATAGGCCGGGCCGAACAGCATGTCGAAGCCCACGCCGGAATCAATCAGGGTCTGGGCATAGAATTGCGCCAGTTTGCCGAGCCGTGCGCCGTCATTGAACAGGCCGGCATTGAAGAAGTAAGGCGAGAGCCGTCCCGCCTTGGTGGTGAATTCGCCAAAGCGCAGCACGCCGGCCTGAACGGAAAATTCTATGAATTGCTGACGCAGGTGGCTCACTTGGTGACCTTGGGATTAGCGAAAATGAGCCGCTATTTTATCGTGCCGCGAATCGGTTATGCTGATGTCCGTTTTTACTTCTTCCTGCCGCTCATGAAAATCATCTCCGCTAACCTGAACGGCATACGCTCGGCTGCCCGCAAAAACTTTTTCGAATGGATGGCCAGACAAGAGGCTGACTTCATCTGTGTGCAGGAACTCAAGGCACAGGCCGCAGACATGACGCCGGAGTTTCTCGCGCCGCTGGGCTATCACGGCCATTTTCATTACGCAGAAAAAAAAGGCTACTCCGGCACCGGCGTCTACAGCCGTCACCAGCCCAGTGCTGCGACCGCCGGCTTTGGCAGCGTGGAATTTGATGCCGAAGGCCGCTATGTGCAATGCGATGTCGGCAATCTGTCCGTGATCTCGGTGTACTGTCCTTCGGGCTCCTCGAGCGAAGAAAGACAAGAAGCCAAGTTTCGTTTCATGGAGGCGTTCTTGCTGCATCTGCTGCAGCTGCGCGCATCAGGACGCGAGGTGGTGATCTGTGGTGACTGGAATATCGCCCATCAGGAAATCGACCTGAAGAACTGGAAGAGCAATCAAAAAAATTCCGGCTTCCTGCCAGAAGAACGCGCATGGATGACTCAGGTGCTGACCGAAGCCGACTGGCGCGATGTCTACCGGCTGCTGCATCCCGATGCGACGGACCAAGCCTATACTTGGTGGAGCAATCGCGGTCAGGCTTGGGCGAATAATGTGGGATGGCGCATTGACTATCACGTCGCCACGCCGCAGATTGCCGCTACCGCCACTTCTGCATCAGTCTATAAAGAAGAGCGCTTTTCTGATCATGCGCCGCTGACGATCACTTATGACTGGTCGCTCTGAGTTTCAGATTGAGCGTCAGCTAAAGCGCCCATCGCGTTATCAGCCGAAGAACCAGTAACACACCGCGATGGATGCCAGCACTCCCGCCAGATCAGCGAATAATGCGCAGGCAATCGCATGCCGCGCGCGTTGTATGCCCACTGCACCGAAATATACGGCTAGTACATAGAAAGTGGTTTCCGTGCTGCCTTGTACCGTCGCCGCCAGCAAGGCAGGGAAGCTGTCGACACCATGCGTGCTCATCGTGTCGATCAGCATGGCGCGCGCGGCACTGCCTGAAAATGGTTTGACCAGCGCTGTCGGCATGGCATCGACGAAGCGTGTGTCCCAGCCTATCGCTTCCACTAAAAATTTCAGTCCCTGCAAAAGTAAGTCGAGTGCGCCTGAAGCACGCAGCACACCCACGGCACAGAGCATCGCGACCAGATAAGGCAAAAGATTTTTGGCCACATCAAAACCTTCGCGCGCGCCTTCGATGAAGGCTTCATACACTGCAATGCGACGCCACCAGCCTACCAGTAAAAATAAAATGATCAGGCCAAACAGTACGGCATTGCCGAGCACGGAAGAGAGTGCAGCCAGCGCAACCGAAGACAATGTGGAAAGAAATGCGATGCACGCGCTCAGAACCAAGGCCGCACCCGCTAACCAGGACAGCAATACGGTATCGCGCAAATTCAGACGCTGCGCAAAGGCGACCGCAAAAAATCCCGCCAGTGTAGAGGCACTGGTTGCCAGCAATATCGGCAAAAAAACCAGGGTCGGATCCGGCGCACCTTGCTGCGCTCTGTACATAAAAATAGATACCGGCAATAGCGTCAGTGAAGAAGCATTCAGTACCAGAAATAATATTTGCGCATTGCTGGCGACTTCGGGCTCGGGATTGAGTGACTGCAGTTCACGCATGGCTTTCAGGCCTATGGGTGTGGCTGCATTGTCTAAACCCAGTGCATTGGCGGTGAAATTCAGTGTGATCAATCCCAGAGCAGGATGGCCTGCCGGCACTTCCGGCATCAGACGTGCAAACAAAGGCGAGAGCCGCTGTGCCAGCATCTGCACCAATCCGGCTTTCTCGGCAATACGCAAAAAGCCCAGCCACAA
Organism: uncultured bacterium; assembly: GCA_903872555.1. GTDB lineage: Bacteria > Pseudomonadota > Gammaproteobacteria > Burkholderiales > Burkholderiaceae_D > Pernthalerella. The sequence goes on along the minus strand of CAIQLE010000182.1, from coordinate 4,709 downwards.
GGTGAGCGTGCCGAATAAAACTATCATCACTTCGACTGACAGTCTGGCCATGGCAAACAGGCTCTCAACCATCGCCGCAAACACCGCAGGATCACCCATCACCAGAGCGCGCCATGCAGCACACAGTGCGGCCACCAGAAAGAAACCTAGCCAGAGAATGTTCAGCATAGTTTAAGCATGGGCATCCATGGGATCAGAAAAAATCATCTTCGCGCTGATGTCGCATGGCGAGAATGGTGACGGTATCTTCATTATCAATTTCAAATAAGGCCACATAACCGGCGCCACCGAAGGGAATAATTAATTCACGCAGAAAAGGATTGTCAGAAGACGCCTTTCTGCAAGACCAGGGAAAGTCCTGCAAAAAATTGATGCTTTTGGAGATGGCCTTTCTGGCGCGTTTTGCCGCTGTCAGGTCTTTCTGAACTAAAAATGAGAACAGGCGCTGAAGATCTTCTCTGGCAGCTCGCGTATAGCGTACGCGGTAACTCATGCGCCTGATTTATTACCTGATTTCTTGCTCGCCATTGACAGCATCTCATCCAGGCCATTCAGCACCTCTTCGGACGAGATATAGTCATTCTTGCGTTTCGCCTCTTGGCGAGATTTCATACCGCGCGCAATAAATTCCTGCTGCATATGACGATGCTGCACTTGCTGGCGTATCGACTGCTCAACAAAACTCGAGAGGCTTTCACCCTCCATCAGCAAATCTTCGGCAGCCTGCCTCAGGTCGGGGTCAACTCGCACGGATGGAAAACTTGAAGATTTCATGTTGACCTCAGAATGTATCGCAATTGCGATGCATTATGCGCGCACCCTCATCCGGCCGCAAGCAGCAGATAAAGGAACTGAACTTTTTAGCTATCCGCTGTTAGCATGCAGTCATGTCCGACCCTATTTCGCCCCTGCCCGATAGTTCAGGCACACCAGAGAAACTGCGCCGCACTATTCTGGTGGACCATAGCTCGCTCTCAAAAAAGCTAGGGCCAGGTCTGATCACAGGCGCAGCGGATGATGATCCCAGCGGTATCGCAACCTATTCACAAAGTGGCGCACAGTTTGGCTTCCAGATGTTGTGGACCTTATTGTTCACCTGGCCTTTGATGGTGGGCATACAGATCGTCAGTGCACGAATAGGGCGTGTCACGGGCGAAGGTCTGGCCGGCAATCTGAAACGTCTGTATACACCGGCACTGCTGTACTTCATCGTCAGCCTGCTCACCATCGCCAACACCATCAATATCGCCGCTGATCTGGCCGCTATGGCCGATGCGGTGCAATTGCTGGCCGGCGGCAAGCATGCCTGGTGGGTGATGCTGTTTGGCGCTGTGTCAGTGTTGCTGCAAGTTTTCATTCCTTATGTACGTTATGTGCGTGTGTTGAAATGGCTGACCTTGGCATTGCTGGCTTATGTGGGCACAGTATTCTCGGTCTCGATCCACTGGACTGAAGTCGTACATGCACTGGTGTTGCCTCAGATTGAATTGAGTCGCGCTTACCTGACCACCATCGTTGCCATCTTTGGCACTACGATCAGCCCCTATCTGTTTTTCTGGCAGGCCTCACAAGAAGTCGAAGAATTAAAAGCCGACCCGCATGCCGCCTCACTACGCCATGCGCCTGAGCAGGCGCGCTCGCATCTGCGCCGCATCTCTATCGACACATGGATAGGCATGGGTGTATCGAATCTGATCGCTTTTTTCATCATGCTGACCACCGCGGCGACTTTGTTCGCGCATGGCATCACGGACATACAAACATCACGCGATGCCGCGCTGGCTCTGAAACCACTGGCGGGTGATTTTGCATTTCTCTTATTTTCAGCCGGCATCGTCGGCACAGGCATGCTGGCGATTCCGGTGCTGGCAGGTTCGGCCGCCTATGCAGTAGCAGGTGCGTTTGACTGGCGCTCAGGACTGGATTTGAAACTGGCGCTGGGCTGGCGTTTTTACAGCATCATCGCGATCTCGACGCTGATCGGTGCAACTTTGGGCATCAGCAATATTGATCCCATACGCGCCCTGTACTGGACCGCCGTGTTGAATGGTGTGGTCTCGGTACCCATCATGATCGTGATGATGCTGATGGCCACACGGCGCGATGTGATGGGGCCGTTTGTGGTGACACGCCGTTTGAAATGGATGGGATGGGCAGCGACCGGTGTGATGGCGATGGCAGTGGCATTGATGGTGGGCAGCAGCCTGTGAGTGGGACTGAATCTTTCATCTGCAAAGCCTGAATCGCTAAAGCCGTAATTGATTAAGCCGTAATTATTTAAGCCGTAATTATTTAAGCCACAATCAATTAAGCCGAAATTGCTTCAGCTTCCATCGCTAAAATTTTCAATAGCTCAGGCGGCTTTTGTTTGCCAGGGTGCGATTTTCGGTAACAACAACATGCCGGGCAAGGCCAGCACAAAGCAGATCAGGAAGAAATTAAACCAGCCGGTCTCAGCCACGATATAGCCGGTGAAGGCATTGAAAAATGTACGCGGTACAGCAGCCAGACTGGTGAAGAGTGCAAACTGTGTCGCGGTATAACGTGCATCCGTCGTGGTGGCGATGAAGGCCGTAAAGGCTGCTGTACCCAGACCGACAGAGAAAGCTTCCATGCCGATTACCAGGCCGAGCAGCAGAGTGTTTGGCTCGTTCGCAGTGGCGCCGGCAGCCTGCAGCTGGTTTGCCATGCCCACCACTCCGACGCCTGTATGTGCCAGCAAAGCAAAGCCCAGAATCGCAGCGGCCTGCAGCACACCAAATATCCACAAGCCACGATTAATGCCTGTTTTCTCGAGCCACACAGCACCCAGCACACCACCGGCAAGACTGGCCCATAAACCGGCATTCTTGGCGACCAGTCCGATTTGTGTGCGCGAAAAACCGAGATCCATGTAAAAGGGTGTGGCGAGTGCAGTCGCCATGGAGTCACCCAGTTTATAGAGAAAAATAAAAGCCAAAATCAGCAGCGCATAGGACCAGCCACGGCGATGAATAAATTCTCTGAAAGGCTCAAGCACGGCTTCACGCAGGGTGCGAGGTGGTTCGCCATAGATGCGGGGCTCGCTGATCAGCAGAGTAGTGATCATGCCCGGCAACATGAATAAACCGGTAATGGAAAACACCATTTGCCAGCTCATGAAATCGGACAAGATGAGTGACAGTGAGCCCGGTACCAGGGTTGAAATTTTATAGGCATTGACGAACAGGGCCGTACCTGAACCCTGCTCATGATCATCCAGCAGTTCACGTCGGTAGGCATCGATGACGATGTCCTGACTGGCCGACAAGAAAGCGACCAGGCCCGCCAGAAAAACAATCATGTGCAATTCATTGACCGGCGAATAAAACCCCAGACTACCTATGCTTGCCAGCAAAGCCAGCTGAGTGATGAACATCCAGCCACGCCGCCTGCCCAGCAATGGAAAATGGAAACGATCCATCAAAGGCGACCAGATAAATTTCCAGGTGTAAGGAAATCCTACCAGCGCAAACAAGCCTATGGATTTAAGGTCAACCTGCTCTGCTCTGAGCCAGGCTGAAAGCAAGTTATAGAGCATGAAGAGCGGCAGCCCGGAAGTAAAACCAAGCATCACGCAAATCAGCATTTTGCGGTTGAAGTAATGCCGCCAGCCGGCGGGATGCGCGGGCTGCACCTGACTTGATGAGGCCGCTTGCTTAGCTGAATCCGGATGAGTGTTCTGACTCATGTTTATTGGCTGTCTGGTCTGCTCAGGATTTTTTGCGCAGGCGGAAAACGGCCAGACTGCCGCGCCAGTTCGGCAAGAAATTGACCGGCGATCCGTCATCTTTGAGGGCGACGCATTCCATCACTTCGAGTCCGACATCTTTGGCCAGCTGTTCAAAATCACTGATCGTGGCGCAACGCAGATTAGGCGTGTCATACCAGTCGTAAGGCAGGCTTTCAGAAATAGGCATGCGCCCCATCAGCAGGGAAACACGATGCGGCCAGTGCGCAAAGTTGGGGAAAGAGACGATGGCTTCACGGCCAACGCGCGCAATATCTCGCAATATGCCTTCGACATGCTTGGTCATCTGCAATGCAGACAGACAAAGCACGGTATCAAAAGCATCATCGGCAAACATGGCCAGACCTCCTTCAAGATCTTGCTGTATGACAGACACGCCACGCTGCACGCAACGCGGTATGCGAGTGTCATCAATCTCCACACCATAGCCTGTGCAATGTTTTTCTGTCTGCAGATGCTCAAGCATGGCGCCATCGCCACAGCCCAGATCGAGAATACGTGAGCCGGGAGTCACCCAGTTCGCAATGAAGGCGAGATCGGCGCGCAATCCGGCAAACAGTTCAGGCTGAGGTGCGGCGATCATGCGGCCTCCCTTTGCAGGGCGGGCAAGCTGCCGCCTATCTGTTGCCATACCCTGTCATAGTAGGCCTGCACCACATTCATGTAGCGTGCATCATCCAGCAAGAAAGCATCATGGCCATGCGGCGCATCAATTTCTGCATAGGTCACGCGCCGGTCATTCTTCACCAGCGCCTGCACAATTTCACGACTGCGCTCGGGCGCAAAGCGCCAGTCGGTGCTGAAGGACACCACCAGAAATTCTGCCTGCGTATTTTTCAGTGCCGCACCCAGATCACCTTCAAAGGCGCGCGCAGGATCGAAATAATCCAGTGCCTTGGTAATGAGCAAATAGGTGTTAGATCGGAAGAGCGTCGTGTAG
>CAIQLE010000181.1 GCA_903872555.1 uncultured bacterium | reverse complement strand
TGTACTGGCCACGCTGATCGTCTGTATTATTTTCATGATGATACTGCCACTACCTACGTGGCTGGTCGATGCTTTGATCGCAACCAATATGTGTCTGTCTGCCATTCTGCTTATGGTGGCCATGTATCTTCCGAATCCACTGGCATTTTCATCTTTTCCATCCGTACTTTTGATAACCACCCTTTTCCGACTGGCGATCGGCATTGCTACAACACGCCTAATTCTTTTGAATGGCGATGCAGGACATATTATTTACACCTTTGGTAATTTCGTGGTGGGCGGTAATTTAGTGGTTGGTCTGGTTGTTTTCCTGATTCTTACTATTGTTCAGTTTGTGGTGATTACCAAGGGTTCTGAACGTGTTGCTGAAGTTGCCGCTCGTTTTTCTCTGGATGCGATGCCCGGTAAACAAATGTCGATTGACGGCGATCTTCGTGCAGGCACCATAGAAATGGATGAGGCACGACGCCGCCGAGGCGTTGTTGAGAAAGAAAGTCAGTTGTATGGCGCTATGGATGGCGCTATGAAATTTGTGAAGGGCGATGCGATTGCTGGGCTGATCATCGTTGCAGTGAATCTGCTGGGTGGTGTGTTAATTGGTGTGCTTCAGCGTGGTCTTACGGCAGCTGATTCAGTAAAGATCTATTCCATACTGACGATCGGTGATGGCCTAATTTCGCAGATACCGGCATTGTTCGTTTCTATTTGCGCCGGCATGATTGTGACTCGCGTTACCAGCAGCGATGGCGGTGCTTCAAATGTGGGTAGTGATATTGGTGCACAACTGCTTGCTCAACCACGTGCATTCATGATCGGCTCTGTGGTCATGCTGGGCTTTGCTGCTATTCCTGGTATGCCGACATTAACGTTTCTTGTTTTATCTGTCGCTGTAGGAGTTATAGGCTTCACGTTTTTCCGTGGTGAACGTAAGGTTGTTGATCCGAAGACCGGTAAGGTGACAACGGTATCTGCCGTTAGCGGTGACACTAAAACGACTAAGCCAGAGAATGCGGATGCAGATAGTTTTGGACCTACCATTCCCTTATTGGTTGATGTGCAGTCTGAGCTTGAAAATGCCTTTTCATCGAAGGTTCTTAATGATGAATTAGTCAAAGTCAGACGTGCATTGTTTGAAGATCTGGGCATTATTTTTCCTGGCATTAATTTGCGTTTTAATGATCATCTTCCTGCGGAAAATTACGCCATCCTCGTATCCGAGATCCCGGTTTCTCAAGGAAGAATGCGGCCTCATCATGTTTTGGTACGCGAGGCACCTGAAAATCTGACTGCCTTGTCTATACCTTTTGAGACAGATAAAAATTTTCTTCCGAATATCACTACCCTGTGGACACCGGCTGAGCTAAAAGCTGCGCTCGGCAATGCTGGCATTCCTTATTTAGAGCCGACTCAACAGCTGTCGTATCACATTGCTCTGGTACTTAAAAAATATGCCTCTGAATTTGTCGGCATTCAGGAAACCCGGGCTCTGCTGACGGATATGGAAACTCGCTTTCCAGAACTGGGCAAAGAAGTACAGCGTGTGATGCCGATTAATAAAATTGCCGAGATATTACAAAGGCTGGTAGGTGAAGGCGTCTCGATACGAAATTTGCGCTCCGTTATGGAAGCACTGATAGAGTGGGGACAGAAAGAGAAAGACTCGGTGATGCTGACCGAGTATGTACGCGTTGCGCTGAAACGGCATATCAGTCACAGGCACTCTGCAGGACAAAATGTCCTGCCAGCCTACCTGCTGTCGCCTTCTGTTGAAGATACCGTCAGAGGCGCTGTGCGGCAGACCTCGGGAGGCTCGTATCTCGCACTTGATCCGGGTATTTCACGCAAGCTGCTGGACAATATCAAGTCCACAGTCGGTGATTTGAGCCGTTCTATGCAAAAACCAGTACTTCTGACTTCAATGGACATACGGCGCTATATGCGCAAGATGATTGAGCAGGATTTATATGAACTGGCTGTGCTTTCGTATCAGGAGTTGACTCCGGAAATCAATATACAGCCACTGGCAAGGGTGGAGCTATGAGGCGACCGTTAAGCTCTGTATCAAGTCTTTATCGGCGCTGGACGCCGGTCACCATCAAAGGAAGCGATGGCCTGCTCGACATCATCAAAGGCTTCAAGCAATTGAAAGAAACCGCCTGCCTCAAACAAGGCCCTGACCTGCACATCAACAGCAGCAAAAGCAGCTTGTCCTTGTTGATTATGCAGACGCCTGACAGCGTTAAGTACAACGCGCAGACCATCACTGCTGATCTGGGTCATTTCACTGAAATCAAAGACCATCAGGTTTACACCTTCGTCCATGGCATTTTCGAGCAACTCAGCCAGTTCTTCAGTCACTGGTTTGCTGACATTGCCCGTGGGACGAACGATGACTATGGGGCCGCGGTTTTCTATTTGTATGGACATAAGGTGATAAAAATGAACATGACGCCTCGATTGTATCCGCTCTGACAAGAAAGTTCACCGAGACAAGCCGTGAAAATTGAACCTAACCTTGAATCCATGGTGCCCCAGGTAGAGCTTCGGGTACTGTACGGGCCCCAGGCGGGCAGCCGGCTGGCGCTGGCACCCGGTGATTATTTGCTGGGATCTGATGATGAATGCTCGGTCATACTTGCCGGGCCACGGATGGAGGCCTGCCATGCGAAGCTAAGTTTCGATGGCGACACTCCTTCGGTGATGCCGCTCGATGGCACAGTCTGTGATGCGCAGGGCAATACGCTGACTGACACCCTGCCCCTGACACTAGGCATGCCTTTTGAGCTAGGTGGTGTCTGGATTTCGGTTGACGCGGTTGATGCCCCCTGGCCTGATCCTGAGGCAGTCGCTCCACTTGCAGCCCCGGCTCCTCATGCAGGTGCAACATTAGATCATGAGAGCACCCACGCTTCTGCTACCGAAACAGGCGATGAAAATTCTGATCAGCGACAGCGCGGAAAAAGGGTGCTGATTGCAGCATCGGCCTTGCTGGCTCTGATCGCGATGGCTGGCATCGTGGGCGCAGCCTGGCTAGTGCAGCAAGAGAAGACAATCAGGCCCGTGATGGCACAAACTGAAGCTGTTGGTAAACAGAAGATAGAGCGTGATGTCAGAAATCTTCTCGCTGAGATCGCACCTAATCAGACTGCAATTGTAAAAACCCTCCCGAACGGCATGATAGAAGTGACTGCCTATGTGAATGATCAGGTGACTCAGGAACGCTTGCTGCGTTCTTTAAACAAAATCATCTCGAGTCCGGCGATTCAGATTTATGTCGAATCTGAAATGAAAGCACAGGCCAAAAAAATATTGGCTCAGCAACTGGATCCGGGACGTGCGGTACTGAAACTGGGCGAGGTCAAGAGTGGAACGGTGACCATACAAGGTGCGGTTGCATCGAATAGTGTGAAAGAGGCTGTAGTAGATGCCTTGCATAACGGCGTACCCGGCGTCAGGCAGGTCGATGCAATTGTCAGCCTGCCTGAAGATTTGCCTGCAGTCCTGCAGCAAAAAATCAGTGAAGCCAGTCTTACGAAAAAACTGCAGATCATTGATCGTCAGCCTGAATTCATTCTTAAGGGCAGTCTGAATCCTGATGAATTGCGCTCATGGGAAAAATTATTTTTTCAATTCAATGAGGAATTTGGTCACTTGCTTCCTATACGAGCAACCCTCTTAACTGCTCAGAGTAAACCACCGGTGAACGTACAAATGATCGTAGGCGGTCCCATTCCCTTTGTGGTGACTGAGAATGGTCAGCATGTGAGTCGTGGCGGCGAGGTGAACGGGCATACGCTGATGAGCATTCGTGATAACGAAGTTGTATTCGATGGTAATGAACGTTTCAAGATACCGAGGTGAGTGATGATTTCGAATGAGATGGTGGCAGCACTGGAAGATTTTCTGGCTCAGGATCAAGAAGGTGAACTTAAGCAGGCGATTGTTACTCATCTACATGAACTTGATGAGCGACTGTCACGGGACGAGCAGAACATGCACCACCGAAAGACTTTCAAGGCGATAGAGGCAGCACGGCAAGCAATACAGGCTGGGCTGCTGACGATGCAGTTATTTGAAGCAAAAAATAAGCTTAGTCGTTAAAAAAGGAGAAAGCCATGGCTGATCTGGCAAATACAGGCATTCAAACGGTATACGACGCGATCTCTCCCAAAATGAGCGCCGTCGAAACGGAATTGCGACAGCAACTGGGCGCGATTCCTGATGGCGGTACGATGACGATGGAGCAGTTGCTGCAGGTCCAGATGCTGATGGCGAAATACACGACCACCTCTGCCGTTTTCGGATCGGTCATCAAAGAGCTGGGTGATTCGCTTAAATCAGGCGCTCAGAAAATAGGTTGAAGCCAGCAATAGCTGAGTCTGCACTCAGCTGAGCTGTTCAAGCCTGATACGAGTGACCTTGCCGGCCACGGTCGACAAGGCCTCGATCGCTGCTATCGCTGCATTAACATTTTTTTCTTTGGTCTCATGCGTAAGAATAATAATGTCGGTCTGGGTTTCACCTTCGCCGACTTCTTTCTGCAGCATGGCATCGACGGAAATGGATGCGTCAGCCAGTATGCGCGTGACATTCGCCAGCACGCCCAGTTTGTCTGCCACTTGTATACGCAGGTAATAGCTGGTTGTCACTTCCGACATGGGCAGTATCGGCGTATCTGACATCTGGTTGTGCTGGAAGGCCAGATAGGGAACCCGATGGTCGGGATCAGCGCTCGCCAGACGGGCAATATCGACCAGATCGGCAATCACAGCCGAGGCAGTCGGTTCGGAGCCTGCACCTTTGCCGTAATACAGAGTGGCACCCACAGCGTCGCCCTGTACTAGCACGGCATTCATGGCCCCCTCCACATTGGCGATCAGGCGACCTGAAGGAATCAGCGTGGGATGCACACGTAATTCAATGCCACTCTCAACACGCCGTGCTATGCCCAGCAATTTGATGCGGTAGCCCAGTTGCTCTGCATAGCGTATATCTGTTGCAGACAAATTCGTAATACCTTCAACGTAGGCTTTATCAAACTGCACAGGAATGCCAAAGGCAATGGCCGACATGATGGTGGCTTTGTGTGCCGCATCGACACCTTCGATATCGAAAGTCGGGTCCGCTTCGGCATAGCCGAGTCGCTGCGCCTCTTTCAGTACCACATCAAAATCCAGCCCCTTGTCACGCATTTCGGACAGGATGA
>CAIQLE010000180.1 GCA_903872555.1 uncultured bacterium | reverse complement strand
GGAATTTTTCTCTTTCCCGAAGGCCTTGCTGATATAGACGCAGATCAGTCCTTATTGAACAGGAATTTTTCTCTTTCCCGAAGGCCGTGCTGATATAGACGCAGATCAGTCCTTATTGAACAGGAATTTTTTTCTCTTTCCCTAAGGCCTTGCTGACGAAGGCGCAGACCAGAGCTAGCAAGAAATAAATCAACATACTCAGGCCCATCGTGACAGTGCCGCTAATGACATCGGCATCCGAGCGCACTTTGCCGGGCGAGTTGACGAGGTCCGGAACGGTGTTGATCAGCACGATAGGGAATATGAACAGCATGAAACCTATGCCTGCAATTATCTGGCTCCATGCTTGCCGGCTGGAGGTCGCCTGTTTGCAGAAGAAAAATGCCACGATCCAGAGCGCGATCAGGATGATGCCGTGCCACTGCGCTGCGTAATTATTGGCAGCGATCAGGAAGGGCACCATGCTTGCGCCTAAGACTGCAAAGATTAATCCGCCCAGTATGCCGGCCAGTAGTTTCATATTTGCTCCCTTCAGATTGTCAGCCATCAATGGCGCCATCATAAGCAGGGGAAAAGCAAAGCAGAGGGAAAAAAGTAACGCTGCGGACAAAATCCAACGAATAAAGAATCGGATGTCATGGAAAGCATAAACCCTCAGGCCAAGAAGAAGATCGTGGCTGGAAAATTGAATTGCATACCTGAATCGATGACCATGGAATTAAGACTCCGACGCCATTTAAGGAAAAAAATTCAGGCCAAGTAAAAACATGCAGCGGGTAGATTGAATTGCACATATGAATCAAGCTGGAATACACATTCCAGCAAAATGAAATACCGCGATGTATACCCAGCCGCATTTGAAAAACTTACACAAATGATCAGGTAAATACCGAATTAAATCCTCTATGTGTCTGAATATTTTCGAACCACTGTGCGGTAGCCAGATAAACCTCATCAGCATTCATCAACCCATTGAATCATCCCATGAAAGGCCGTGAGCATCCTCCAGCAAAGGCGGCCACCTGCCCCTACCTCCGCAGAGCCAATGACTACATCACACACGTTTTGCAGGGAAAAATAGTGGCCTGCAAATGGGTGAAGGCAGCATGTCAGCGCCAGCGGGATGATCTGCGGTTATGGAAAGGGAAGTCGGCACCTTACAAGTTCGACCGTGCCAAGGCCGCCAGAGTCTGCCGCTTCATAGAGAACCTGACCCACATTAAAGGACCGCTGGCCGGGCAGTGCATACGACTTGAAGACTGGCAGATCTTCATACTCACCACCGTCTTTGGCTGGGTCACACCATCCGGGCAGAGACGTTACCGCCGCGCCTACATCGAAGTCCCACGCGGCAATGCCAAGAGCACACTCTCCAGTGGCATAGCGCTGTACATGTTGTGCGCCGATGGCGAAGGCGGTGCTGAATGTTATTCACTGGCCACCACCCGGCAGCAGGCCCGCATCGTGTTCGGTGATGCACAGGCCATGGCGCGCGCCAATCCAAGCCTGCGCGCCAAATTCGGTCTCAGCGTCACGGCGCACAATCTGCATGTCCTGCAGACCGCCTCAAAATTTGAAGCCCTGTCGGCAGAAGGATCCACACTCGATGGACTCAACACCCATCTCGGCATCATCGATGAACTGCACGCCCACAAGACCCGTGCCGTCTATGACGTAGTGGAGACCTCCACCGGTAAACGCGCCCAATCCCTGCTCTGGGTCATCACCACCGCAGGTACCGACCGCGCAGGCATCTGTTATGAAGTCAGAAGCTTCGTGACACAGGTACTGAATCACACCCTCATGAGCCATGCAGGCCTGGGCTATAAAATCGAAGGGCAGGCGCTGCAGGACGAAAGCCAGTTCGGCCTCATCTACACCATCGATGATGACGACGACTGGACCAGCGACAGCGCCCTCATCAAAGCCAATCCCAACTGGGGCGTGTCCGTCATGCCTGACATCGTCGGCAGCCTGCAGCAAAAGGCCATGCAGATGGCCTCCGCCGCCAATAATTTTTTGACCAAACATCTCAACGTCTGGGTCAATGCCTCCGTCGCATGGATGGATATGCGCGCCTGGGATCGCTGCGCCGACATCACACTCACACGAGATGATTTCGCCGGAGAAGACTGTCACATCGGGCTGGATCTCGCCACCCGCAGTGACATCACCGCCAAAGTCCTGTTGTTTGCGCGGCGCATGGACGATGTCCTTCACTACACCGTCTTTGGTGATTACTACCTGCCCGAATCCGCCATCAGTGACGGCCGCAATGCCCAGTATGCCGGCTGGGTCAGAAGCCAGTACCTCACCGAGACCGCAGGCAATGTCACCGACTATGAAGTCATCGCCGATGCCCTGCGTGAAGACGCCAGCCGCTTTCACCTGATTGATCTGGGCTTTGATCCCTGGAATGCCACCCATCTCGCCAACATCCTGCAAGACGAAGGACTGAACATGGTCGAGATGCGACAGGGCGCACGCACCCTGTCCGAACCCATGAAGCACCTGCAGGCCTTAGTGATGGAAGGGCGCCTGCACCATGACGGCAATCCTGCACTCACCTGGATGATCAGCAACACCTTGGCCCGACGCGACGAGAACGACAACCTGCGACCCGTGAAGGAAAGAGATGAATGCAAGATCGATGGTGTCGTCGCACTCATCATGGCGCTCGGCAGAGCCATGGCCGCACAAGAGCATGATGACATCGCCATTTATCAGCTGTGAATCAAGCCCCATCAAGCCATCGTAAAAAAATATCGCAATAAAAAACTCGTAAAAAATCACATCAACCAACACCCATCAACCACAGCGCATGAATCTCCATTCATCCTCACCGCTGCACGCAGAGCGAACGCTGGCTCCCGTTCACTGGTACAACGCCGAGCGTGTCAGCCAGCCCGGCAGCGCCATACTCACCCGCTGGCGCAATGAACGACTGGCCTTGCGCAATCAGGCCATCGATGCCTCAGCCATGAGCATGGAAGAACTCTCACGCTTTATCAGCGGCGGTGGATTATTTGGCGGCCCCGTTGTGAATGAACAGTCCGCCATGACCGTGTCTGCCGTCTATGCCTGCGTGGCACTGATTGCCGGTGCCATCGCCACCTTGCCATTCCCCGTGTACGAACGCACCCGCGATGGCCGGCAGCGCAGTAACCATGATTACTGGTGGCTCTTTAACGAAGCCCCGAATGACGACATGTGTGCCGCCGTCTTCTGGGAATACATGCTCAGCGCCTATCTGCTGTATGGCGATGCCTTTGCCGAACTGATACGCCCCACTTATTCCAGTACACGCATCATCGCCATCCGCCCGCATCATCCGCGCCGCGTCACCCCCTTTCGTGACCCCCTCACACAGCAACTGTATTACCGCGTCACACCACAGCACAGTGGATCCAGCTATGTCCTCGATCCCTCAGACATGCTGCACATCAGCGGCTTAGGTTTTGATGGCCTGCGCAGCAGCAGTCCGATACTGTATGCAGCACGCCAGGCCATCACCACCGCCATTGCCGCCAACGATTACAGCAGCAGCTTTTTCAGCAATGGCGCACGGCCCGACTTTGCCCTCAAAGTGCCCGGTAAATTTACCCCCGATCAGGCCGAGATCTTGCGCAAGAGCTGGCTCGCCATGCACGGCGGCGCCAGCCGCAGCCATACCCCCGCCATCCTGTCAGGCGGCATGGAAATCGAGCAACTCACCATGACCCATGAAGATTCACAACTGCTCGCCACCCGCAATTTTCAGATCGAAGAAATCGCCCGCATCTTCGGCGTGCCGCCCCACCTCATCGGCCAGACCGATAAAGTCACCAGCTGGGGCAGTGGGGTGGAGAACATGGGACGCGGCTTCGTCAAATTTACCCTGCAGCGTCACCTCATCAAATTTGAACAGGAAATCAACCGCAAACTCTGGCCCAGCCGCGAGCGCTATTTTTTTGAATTCAATGTCGCCGGACTGGAAAGAGGCGATCTTAAAAGTGAGAACGAAGCCTTACGCGTCGCCCTCGGTCGTGCCGGTGAGCCCGGCTGGATGACACCGAATGAAGTCAGGCGCATCAAAAATATGCCGCCACTGGCCGGTGCGGATGGATTGAACAATGGCATGAACAGCGACGTAAATAATGGTGCCAACAACGCAGCCAACAACGCAGCCAACAACG
>CAIQLE010000179.1 GCA_903872555.1 uncultured bacterium | reverse complement strand
GCCTGCAAGATGGGCAGCATCCTTGGTGGCCTGACGCTGGGCATCATCAAAATACGCAGGCACTGTAATGACCGCGCCAACCAGTTCATCACCCAGCGCATCCTCTGCACGCTGACGCAAGGTGGCGAGTATTTCTGCTGATACCTCGACTGGACTTTTAATTCCGGCGGCTGTTCGCAGCTGCACCATGCCGGGGGCATCAATAAAGTCATAGGGCATGTTTTCTACATGCGCGATATCTTTCAGGCCGCGTCCCATGAAACGCTTGACTGACACAATGGTGTTCTTAGGGTCGGTGGTCTGGGCTGCCTTGGCGCTATGGCCAATATTGGCATAGCCATTCGGCAGGTAGCGCACGATAGAAGGCAAAAGTGAATGACCTTCTTCGTCATCCAGCACTTCAGGTATGCCATGTCGTACGGTGGCGACCAGTGAATTGGTTGTACCCAGATCGATGCCTACCGCCAGCCGGTGCTGGTGCGGTGCGGTCGACATACCGGGTTCAGAAATTTGCAGAAGGGCCATGGTAATAATCTGTTTTTATAAATTCAGGCTTCCAGTACTTCAAAAGCGCGGGCGACTTCTTCACCAAATTTTTCTACGAACATCAGCTGGCGAATTTGTTCGCCAGCTTGCGCAAATTGTGACTGCTCCAGCAAGGCAGCAATTTTATCGAGCTCTGCGCGACGTGTGACATTCAATTCCACATCCAGCTGTTCCAGCGCATTCAAATTTTTCGCAGCACGCGCATCATCTAGTGCTTCACGCCATTCCATCTGCTGCATCAGAAACACCGTTGGCATGGCTGTGTTGGATTCTATGCCGAGATCGACGCCATTCAGTTCACACAGATACATGGCCCGCTTGAGCGGATTTTTCAGGGTCTGGTAGGCCTCATTGGCGCGCGTAGCCCACTGCATCGCCACCCTTTTTTCTGCATCAGTTGCAGACGCAAATTTATCGGGATGCACCCGCCCCTGCACTTCACGATAAGCGGCATCAAGCTGCGCGCTGTCGATCGCGAAGCCGGGTGCCATCTGAAACAGTGCGAAATGATTATCCATGCTCATCTAAAAAACAAAAGCCTGTCGTGCTACAACAGGCCTTGCAAGGCGTTTACTTGTCACTTGATGACGCTTAAATACGGAAACTCTCTCCGCAGCCGCACTCATCTTTCACATTCGGGTTATAGAACTTGAAACCTTCGTTCAAACCTTCACGCGCAAAATCCAGTTCTGTGCCATCGATATACGGCAGGCTCTTGGGATCAACAAACACCTTGATGCCATGCGACTCAAAGACCTGATCTTCCTCAGCCGTTTCATCCACATATTCAAGTTTGTAAGCCAGACCCGAGCAACCCGTAGTGCGAACGCCAAAGCGCAGGCCTATGCCCTTGCCGCGCTTTTCTATATAGCGCGATACGTGTTTTGCCGCTTTTTCAGTCAGAGTGATGGACATTATTTTTACTTCTCCGTAGGGATGGGTGTCGCTGTGCTCTGCCCATCAACCATGCTTCAGGCAACTTTCTGTTCTTCGCCGTGACGCGCTTTGTAATCTGCCACTGCCGCTTTAATTGCATCTTCAGCCAGAATAGAGCAATGGATTTTCACCGGTGGCAGCGCCAGTTCTTCAGCGATTTGTGTGTTCTTGATGGCCAGTGCTTCATCCAGCGATTTGCCCTTGACCCATTCAGTCACCAGCGATGAGGAAGCAATCGCTGAACCGCAGCCATAGGTCTTGAATTTCGCGTCTTCAATCAGTCCGTCTGCGCCCACCTTGATCTGCAGTTTCATGACGTCGCCGCAAGCGGGCGCGCCCACCATACCGGTGCCTATGGTGTCATCGCCTTTGTCGAAGGCGCCGACATTGCGGGGGTTTTCGTAGTGATCGAGGACTTTGTCTGAGTAAGCCATGGTGATGCTCCTGATTCGTCAAGTATTAGTGTGCTGCCCATTGGATTGAACTGATATCAATCCCTTCTTTGTACATATCCCACAGCGGCGACAGTTCGCGCAGTTTTTCAACTTTGCGCTTCAGCAGATCAATCGTGAAATCCACATCCTCTTCTGTCGTGAAGCGGCCGAAGGTAAAACGGATAGAGCTGTGCGCCAGCTCGTCGCTGCGACCCAGTGCACGCAAGACATACGAAGGCTCAAGACTGGCCGAGGTACAGGCCGAACCTGAAGACACGGCGATGTCCTTGATCGCCATGATCAGCGACTCACCTTCTACATAATTGAAGCTCACGTTCAGGTTGTGCGGGACACGATGGTCCATATCGCCGTTCACGTACACTTCTTCGATCTGAGTCAGGCCTTTGGCAAGACGGTCGCGCAGCGCTTGTATGCGTGGCAGCTCGGCATCCATCTCTTCTTTGGCCAGACGGAAAGCTTCACCCATGCCGACGATCTGATGCGTTGCCAGTGTGCCCGAACGCAGACCGCGCTCGTGACCGCCACCGTGCATCTGCGCTTCGATACGCACGCGCGGCTTGCGGCGCACATACAGTGCACCCACGCCTTTCGGGCCATAAGATTTGTGCGCAGTAAAGGTCACCAGATCGACTTTGGTTTTTTGCAGATCAATCGGTGTCTTGCCTGTGGCTTGTGCTGCATCGGAATGGAAAATAATGCCCTTGCTGCGGCACAGCTCACCGATCTCGTCGATAGGCTGAATCACACCGATTTCATTATTCACCCACATCACCGAAACCAGAATGGTGTCCGGACGAATCGCGTCAGCCAGTTGTTGAATCGTGATCAGGCCATTGTCGCCAGGCTGCAGATAGGTCGCTTCGAAGCCCTGACGCTCGAGTTCACGTACTGTATCCAGCACCGCTTTGTGTTCTGTTTTGACGGTGATGATGTGCTTGCCCTTGGTTTGATAAAAGTGCGCCGCACCTTTAATCGCCAGGTTATTGCCTTCGGTGGCGCCGGAGGTCCAGATGATTTCTCGTGAATCAGCATTCACCAGTGCTGCGACTTGTTCACGCGCTTCTTCAACGGCTTTCTCTGCACTCCAGCCATACATATGGCTGCGTGAGGCAGGATTGCCGAACTGCTCGCGCAGATAGGGAATCATTTTATCGGCCACTCGGGGGTCGATAGGTGTGGTTGCCGAATAATCCATATAGACAGGGAAATGCGGTGCACGCAAAGTGTCTATCAGAGATTTGGACAAGGGCGCATTCATGCTCAGTAACTCCTCTAATTAGACTGCGTGATGCGAACGATGCATCACGACCACAGGCTTTTGTTCTGTTTGTTTCTGCTTCTGTTGTTCAACCAGATCTTTCAGTGACACAGAATCCAGATAATCAACCATCTTTTCATTCAAGGTCGCCCACAGGTCATGCGTCATACAGCGCACACCGGCAGCCTCATTCTCACCATGGCAATTTTGCTTGCCACCACACTGGGTTGCATCGAGGGGCTCATCAACAGCAATGATGATGTCAGCCACCGTAATATCTTCAGCGCGACGCGCCAGGTTGTAACCGCCACCGGGACCGCGTACAGATTCAACAATCTCGTGACGACGCAGCTTGCCGAACAATTGCTCCAGATAAGACAGAGAAATCTCTTGCCGCTGACTGATACCGGCCAGCGTGACCGGACCATGATGCTGGCGCATAGCCAGATCGATCATCGCAGTGACGGCAAAACGACCTTTGGTGGTGAGGCGCATACGCTGGCTCCGGGTAAAGGACAGCTGATTTGTGGCGAATATCGGGATTCCCGAACGATTAGGTCAAGTATACCAAAGCCGACTGGAATTGTCAGGTATTGCCCAATTCGGGAACTTTTAAGGAAAGCCCTTGCAGCGCCAGCGCTTGCGTAGTCTTCAGGCTTGCTTTTTCAGCAAGTGCATGGAGCCGAAGAAGGTCTGCATCTGCTTGTTTAAAATGAAAGACAAATTGTAGGGATGTTCGGCTACCAGCTTGGGGAAACGCTGCGCCTCAGGCAAAGCTTCGATCCAGAAGGCAATCTTGCCCCATAAAACCAGATCAGGCAGCGGCTGCGCCTGCAAGGCAAGCGCATCTAACACTGTGCGCAGAAATGGTTGCCAGGCCTTGGCTTCTTTCACCGGAGGGACATGCGCGCGGAACACCAGTGCGGCATTCAGCAGCAAAAAACCCTGTCCGGTCAGATTTTGTTGCAGTTCCGGCAGAGTCTGTATGTAGCCAGATCCGCTAATGCGGGCTTGTTCAGCGACGGCCTGCATCGCTTCCATACCGGTGGCGTCCGGCTGCAGCATCCCATCAGCCACCAGCAGCATCTTCATAAAATTGCGCAATGAGGTGGCGCGGTTCACAGGCTTGGACAAGCCTTGCTCCGACCACAAAGCGTCAACCGCTCCATCCATGAAGCACACCCCGGTGGCGCTCTGTTCACGCGGGTAAGGGCCCTCGCCCACCAGGACGTAACGTACTTTTTCCAGCGGCTGTTCGAATGCCGCAAAGATGCGACCTTTAGTTGGTAGAAAATCATCCTTAGCCAGTGCAGGCAGATAAGCAGGATCAGCCTCTGACATGGCTTGCAATCCGCGCAGCAGAACCTCACGCCATGAGGGCGCTGCAAGCTCTGTCGCTTGTGCAATCAGGGATGGAATCATGAGTCTCTCGAGAAAACTCAGATTGTATCGCTACAGTTCAGGAACATTGTTCTTCGGGCTGCTACCAATGCGCAGATTCGTCCAGCACCTGGCCCATGAATCCTGCCGATTACCAACCCCTTAATCTCACTGGAGTAATTCACCATGCACGCGCATCAGCAAATCCAGCGCAACACCGAAAAAGCTTATTTCGCACTACAGAACTACCAAAGCTCTGCTGGCAATATCCCTCTGCCTGATGTTGTGAATACGGACAGAGACAAGCTGAGCCGGGAGCAAATAGCAGCAAAGTACCTGAAATCGGTTGAAGGCAATCCCGACATAGACATTAACAAGCAGGCCACACAGCATGCAGATGAGCAGCCACGCATGGTTCCTAAGCCCACCCAGTCTCTTGATTTTTTTGGTCCTATCAACGATGGCATCAGTAAGTTCTGCAAGACCGTGGACAAAACTCTGGCGGGAATAGGTCCTATGCTGGTCAAGCGCGGTGTCAGCGCTGATCAGCAACAATCCGGTCCCTGTTACCCCACACCTTCCATGGCCTGGTTGCAAGTCAAATCCGATGATTTTCATATCTCGGTTCAATTGTCAGGTGATCTCAGTCCCGGTTCGACTTGCATAGGCGACGCTCCCATTTTCATTGATGCTAATCCGGGGCAAGCCAGCATGCTCTTGCCTAGCGGCCGCGGCTATCCAAACACAGTGAAGGTGTTGGATTTCACGGGATCAAGCATGGTCGCGGCAAAATGCAAAGAGAACAACAGCATGGATTGCATTGCTCCTCAGGCAGGCGACGAGGCCATGATTACGCAGATTGATCAGCTGTTGAATGAGACCAAGGATGCTTATATCTATCTGACGAAAGAATCGATGGATAAATGGCTGGCATCGAAACAAACCGGCAATACCAGTAATACGCTGAACTATGTACGTTTGTCAGATGACACATCGGACAAGTACAAGCAAAGGCCGGTATTGGGCGGCACCATCGCCGCCGGCTTGCTAGGCGGTGGCTTGCTGGTGGCGGGCGGAGTCTATGTCATCAGACGATTGTTTGGGGAGAGGAATTCCGCTTCCATGACAAGCGCTCAAGCTCCTGCAGCCGGGACCGTGACGCCAGAAGAAAAAGCCTCGGTCGCATCCTCCTCTGAGGAAGTCTGAGTCTGAGTCTGATTCTGAGTAGTTATCTTATGACTGAGACAGGTATATCCTTAGCGAATGCCTGTCTCATTTTTTGTATGACATCTCAGAAATAAAAGAACAGTTCACCAT
>CAIQLE010000178.1 GCA_903872555.1 uncultured bacterium | reverse complement strand
CAAGTCGATACCGTATTTAGTGTGGGTCAGCTGATAGAACGTGGCGACAAGCGTGAATTGCGTACCGAAGGTGCAAGACACAATGCGCGTGCCGCAGATGCTGACTTGCAGGACGTGCAAAGACAGCTGCGTGTTCTGGTGGCGCAAGCCTATGCTGATCTGCAAGCCGCTCAAGAAAGACTGCTTTCCAGCCGCGAATCTTCCCAATTACTCGATGACACCCTGACCGCCGCTCAAATCCGCCGTACTGCCGGAGATATTGCCGGAGCAGATGTGGAGCGTGTCAGGGTCGATGCACTGCGCGCAAAAAACGATGTTGTGCTGGCCGAGAATGAATTGCATCGCGCACGTCGTTTTCTGGCTTTGTTGTTAGGCGAGTCCGCGCATGCGGACAATCTGCAAGCCAGCGATAACTGGCCGGCACTGGAAGAAGCTGAACTCGCGGACGATAAATCCATGCAACTGACGATAGAGCGTATCGTTGCTCAGCGTGCTGATGTGCGGGCCGCAATCGCTCGTGTTGAAGCCGCCGATACGGGAACGCGGCTGGCGCAATCACTGCGCACGCGTGATGTGTCGGTCGGCATGCAATTCGAACATTATCCTCAGACCAGTGATGCCAGCAATGCCAGCAGCAATAGCCTGGGCTTTTCAGTGCAGGTGCCGCTTTTCGTACGTTATTACTATCAGGGTGAGATTTCCTCTGCAGCGGCAGCACTGGATGTAGCGACTGAGACACTGGCGCGTACCAAGGCGAACGCCAGCGCTGAAATCAGCACCGCACTCGCAAGCTTACGTAGTGCTGCCGAGCGCGTACGCCGCAATCGCGACGAATTGCTGATCGCGGCCGAGAAATCAGCCAGAGCTGCGGAGTATGCCTACAAAAACGGTGCGCTCGGTGTGATGGATGTGCTTGATGCACGCCGCACATTGCGCGCTACACAATTGGATGCGCTGACTGCTCAGGCCGATTTCAGTAAGGCGCTGGCGAGCTGGAAGGCCGCCAAAGCGACAACGCAGGATGTAAAGCAATGAAAAACATGAAAAAAATTATTCTGTTGGTCGTGATCGTCGCAGCAGCGGCAGGCATTGTTTCGATTGTCCAGAAGCGCAGCGCAGTCAAAGAAGCCGCTGAAGAGCAGCCCAAGACCCATACGCATGAACCCGGTATCGTACACATCGCTGCGGGTGAGACGCAGTTGTCCTCGATACGTGCTGAAGCCGTCAGCGTGCAGGCCATGCCGGCGGCCGACCCGGTGAATGGTCGACTGGTGTATGACGAAAATGCGACCTCACGCGTCAGTTCTCCGCTTCAGGGGCGCGTTATTACGCTGCGTGCCGGTGTGGGTGACCGTGTCGCTAAAGGCGCTGCCTTGCTGGATATTGACTCACCGGATCTGGCGAATGCCGAAGCAGATCTGGCCAAGGCCAGCAGTGATGAGTTGCGCAAGCGTCTGGCGTATGAACGAGCTAAACGTCTGCAGGAAAACGACGTTATCGCACGCAAGGATTTCGAAGCTTCCGAAGCCGATTATGCTCAGTCACAGGCGGATACACGGCGCGCTTCTTTGAGATTACGCAATCTGCAAGCCTCGGGTCATGAAAATGGAAAATTCATTTTGCGCTCGCCCATACAAGGCATCGTGGTGGAACGCACAGCCAATCCGGGTCAGGAAGTGCGGCCTGATCTGCAAGATCCCTTATTTTTAATTACCGATATCAGCCGGCTCTGGGTGCTGGTCGAT
>CAIQLE010000177.1 GCA_903872555.1 uncultured bacterium | reverse complement strand
GTTTTGGTTTTAAGGGTAGCGATAGCAGCCTGACTAACGGCATGGCTACGCGTGATCTTTCAATCGACTTCGGCCCCAGCTTGCGCTGGCAAACCGATATCGGCGTCTTCAATCTTGATTATGGTTTTGATGTACTTGGCAAGAGTAATGGACAGGCGCTGCGCGCGCAGTTCACACGCCCACTGGTACAGCAGACTGGCTTCGTCGTGAATGGTGTGCTGGGTGCGACCTGGCAGAACGCTGCGATGAATAACTACTACTATGGCGTCGGTGCGGCTGATACGGGCGGCGGATTGACACAATACTCAGCAGCTTCAGGTACGTCGACCAGTGTGGGTGTGAACGGTCTGTATGCTTTCAATATGACGGGTGCGGTGTTCTTCGGCGCGACCATCCATCGCCTCTCCGATGCACAGGCTGACAGTCCTATCGCCGAGCGTCGTTATGTGCCTACGCTGTATCTCGGTTATGGATGGCGTATGTAAGTAATGCATGCATAACATGCGCTAAGTTCACAGGATGTTGTTGGCGTCAGATAAAAAAAGGCATGCGAAAACGCATGCCTTTTTTGTTGCGGTCATTTTGTGAATCAGCCCTCGCTGATCCGTCCAGCCAGATAAGCCAGCGCCTCTTCCACCTGATCCACCAGCACCAGACACTGATCACCCGGCCTGAGCAGGGAAAGGCCACGATCGATGGCGATGAACTCGCCATGAATTTCTTCCACCTGTGAAGCCCGCCTGGCGCCTTCCAGTCCTTCGCGCAAGAGCGCCAACACTTCTCCATCAGCACGGCCACGCTGACAGGCATCTTCAAATAAAATCACATTGTCAAAAGCGGCGCCGAGTACGCGCGTCAGTTCACGCAAGTCTTCATCACGGCGGTCGCCAGCGCCACTGATGACGACAGTGCGTTGCATGCCTTCGGTCACAGGCAGGGCTTCAAAAGCATCCACCAGCGCGCGCATGGCATGCGCATTGTGTCCATAATCTGCGACCACCATCGCATCGCGGTAGTGCATCAGGTTGAAGCGCCCGGGAGCGTTCTTGCTGTCGTTTTCAAAGCTGCAGATGCCCGCCGCGATGTCTTGCCATGGCATGTCCATAGCCCAGCAGGCACCGACAGCTGCAAGTGTGTTCTCGATCTGAAAGCCGAGCAGGCCGCCGCGTGTCAAAGGCACTTGCGCCAGTGGCAGTCGCTCCTGATGGGCGCCTTCAGCAATCACAATGTCGCCTGCATCCACAAACGCAACGCGATGCCCGCGCGCGCGATGCGTGACCAGGACAGGATTGTTCGGGTTCTGGGCAAAGAAAATCACCTTACCCGGACAGTGCGGTGCCATGCCCGCCACCAGCGGATCAGCAGCATTCAGCACGGCATAGCCATTCGGCGCGACGTTCTGCACGATGATCTGTTTGACGCGTGCCGCGTCTTCCGGTGTGTAGATATGGTTCAGGCCCAGATGATCGCCTTCGCCGACGTTGGTGACTACGGCAACGGCACATTTGTCGAAACCCAGTCCTTCACGCAGCACACCACCGCGCGCTGTTTCCAGCACGGCAGCCTGTACATGCGGATGGGCCAGCACATTGCGTGCACTCTTGGGGCCGCTGCAATCACCGCTGTCGGTCTGACGGCCACCGATATAGACACCATCGGTATTGGTCATGCCCACACACAGACCCTGACTGGCGAGTACATGCGTGATCAGGCGGGTGGTGGTGGTCTTGCCATTGACTCCGGTCACGGCCACCACCGGGATGCGGCCATCATCCTGTGATTCAAACATTTGCTGCATCACCGCTTCACCGATATTGCGGCCCTTGCCAAAGGAAGGGTTGAGGTGCATGCGTAAACCGGGCGCGGCATTCACTTCCACCACGCCACCGTTTTGTTCTTCCAGTGGACGCATGATGCTTTCGCATACGATGTCCACGCCGCACACATGCAAACCCACCATGGCAGCGGCATCAATGGCGCGTGAGGCGACATCGGGATGCACGTCATCGGTGACATCAGTGGCACTGCCACCGGTGCTGAGATTGGCGTTATTGCGCAAGACCACGCGGCGGCCCTGTTCGGGCACAGTATCCGGTGTCAGGCCCTGCACCGACAGACAGGCCATCGCAATATCATCGAAGCGGATTTTTGTCAGCGAGGTGGCATGACCATCGCCACGACGCGGATCGGCATTCACGATCTCAACCAGCTGTCGCACGCTGTGCTCACCATCGCCCACCACCTGAGGCGGGTCACGTCGTGCAGCGGCCACCAGTCGCTTGCCTACCACCAGCAGACGGTAATCACTGCCGGGGAAAAATTTTTCAACCAGAACCGAGCTGTCGCCTGTGGCCGCATGGAAGGCCAGTTCCAGCTGCTCGCGGGTTTGAATATTCACAGTCACGCCCTTGCCCTGACTGCCGTTTTGCGGTTTGCAGACCACGGGCATACCTATGCGCTGTGCGACTTCCCAGGCTTCTTCTACCGTGTCCACAGGTGCGCCCAGAGGCACAGGCACACCGGCGGCATGCAGCAAGTGTTTGGAGAGATCCTTATCTTGTGCGATAGCCTCTGCCACAGCACTGGTGGAATCCACTTCAGCGGCCTGTATGCGGCGCTGCTTATTGCCCCAGCCAACCTGCACCAGACTGCCGCTGGTGAGACGGCGGAAAGGGATGCCGCGTGCGACAGCGGCATACACGATAGAACCTGTGCTGGGGCCGAGCCGCAGTTCTTCATCCAGTTCGCGCAAGGTATGCAGCATGCTGCCGACATCAGGTACTGATTCACCGGAGGTGAGCGCATTTTTACAGTGCCGGTAAGCGTAGTCAGCCACCTGTGTCGCCATTTTCAGTGCAAGGCGGCCGACCTCTTCTTCGCTGTATTCAACCACCACCTGATACACCTGATGTACGGGAGTGGCATTGGTCAGGCTGAAGCTGACCGGGCAACCGGCCTGCGCCTGTAATGCGAGCAGGGTGGCTTCCAGTACATGTGCCAGTGTGATGGGCCCCTGATAACCGGGAGCGCGTAATTCGGGGACACCGGAACACAGGCTGCGCAGCTTGTCTTCAAAGCCGGGCAAGTCATCGAGCTGGGATTCTTCTGCTGTGCATTGCACTTCGATTTCGAGTGCCGTGTAACGGCTCCACAGATTGGGGCCACGCAGGGCACGAGTTTGTTTCAGTTCCATATGTTTGCCTTAGCTTTAGGCGATGACCAGCGTTTGGGATTGCGCCGTGCCATAAGTTTCGAGGCCGGTACGAATGATGTGAGCTTCCATGCCCAGCGCCCAGGCGGCCGCAACGGCTGCCATGAGTACCGTGGCCGGCAGTGCGCCTGCGATCGCGCTGAGGTCGCGCTGCAGATCGAAACTGTCGATAATGTCATGGCCACTCGCGCGAATGATGTGTCCGTCCTGTACAAAGATCACGCGCTTGCCTGCCTCACGATGCGCCAGCAGCGCCGGATGCTGGCCCGCTTCGGCATACAGCAGCACATCGCCGTCACACAGTTCGGCCATAGACAGCACGGTCTCATCCGTGGCATTCAACACAGCGGCGCCGGTTTCAACCACCACATCGACTTGTGTGCGCAGGATCTTGTAGCGGTGCTCAGCTTCTGTCATCAGTTGTTCATCCAGACCGGGCACGGCATGGCTGTCGGTCACAATGCCGACCCAGCAGCGGTCATACGCCAGTCCTTCTGTCAGCAAGGCCATAGGATCATGCTCAAACACGGCAGCTTCGACATTGCGGTTGATAAGCAGCCTTTGTCCCGCTTCCCAATGGGCAGCGTCATTCGTTTCCAGTCTGCGCGCACCCACGAAAAGACCATCGCGGCAGGCCAGACCCACACGCACGCCCGAGAGCTGCATCAGCCAGGCGACCAGTTTTGAAATTTGCGTCGTTCCTTCGCTGCCGGAGATGCCGACGATAG
>CAIQLE010000176.1 GCA_903872555.1 uncultured bacterium | reverse complement strand
TTGAGTTTGATGCGGGCCTGATCAGCAGGCTGTCGCAGTCAGGTCCGCGTTACACCTCCTATCCCACCGCAGACAGGTTTTCTGACAGCTTCGCCTATCGTGATTATCTGCAGGCCGTGATGCATGCGCATTCGCGTGGCGGCCGCCAACCCTTATCGCTGTACCTGCACATTCCTTTCTGCGACACCGTCTGCTATTACTGCGGCTGCAATAAGATCGTCACCAAGAATCGTGAAAAAGCAGTCACCTATCTGGGCTATCTGAAGCGCGAAATTGAGATGCAGGGAAAATTATTCGCCGGCTTCAATCATGTAGAACAGTTGCATTTTGGCGGTGGTACGCCGACCTATCTTTCCGATGCGCAAATGGACGATCTGATGCAGCATATCCATCGCTGGTTCGATCTGGCCGACGATGAAAAAGGTGAGTATTCCATCGAAGTTGATCCGCGCAGCGTGACGGCAGAACGTATACACCAGCTGCGCAAGCAGGGTTTCAATCGTATCAGTCTGGGTGTCCAAGATTTTGATATCGAAGTGCAGAAAGCAGTCAACCGCATACAGCCTGAAGAAAAAACGCTAGAAGTGATACAGGCTGCCCGTGATGCAGGTTTTCGCTCGGTCAGCATTGACCTGATCTATGGTCTGCCCAAGCAAAACGTCATCAGCATGTCGCAGACCCTGACGAAGGTGATTGCCGCCAATCCTGACCGGATTGCGGTTTACCATTACGCTCATTTGCCCCATCTGTTCAAACCGCAACGACGCATCCATGAAGCTGATTTACCCAGCTCGGATGCCAAGCTCGATATGCTGGCCTTGTGCATACGACGTCTAAATGAAGCAGGCTATGTGTATATAGGCATGGATCATTTTGCCAAGCCTGACGATGAACTCGCTATCGCCCAGAGGCAAGGTCGTTTGCACAGAAATTTTCAGGGCTATTCCACGCATGCTGATGCGGATCTGATCGCCTGTGGTGTCTCTGCCATCGGATCAGTAGGCATGTGTTACAGCCAGAATGTAAAGACACTGGATGCCTATTACGACAAGCTGGATCAGGGTGAGTTGCCGGTCGTGCGTGGTTATCAGTTGAATATGGATGATGTACTGCGTCGTTTCATCATACAGATGTTGATGTGTAATTTTGAATTGTCCATACACTCATTGGAACAGGCTTATCCCATCACCTTCAAGGCCTACTTTGAGCAGGAACTGGAGAAACTGGCCGAGCTGGCTGAGCTGGGTCTGCTGACCCTGGATGATGAGTGGATCAGCATCACCCTGAAGGGGCGACTGCTTATCCGTAATGTATGCATGGTCTTTGACCGTCATCTGCAAGAGGCGCGGCGGTTACAATCAGAACCTCAGCGGTATTCACGAACTCTCTGATTTTTTTACCTTGACCCTGATCGCACTCCTGCCTTTCTTTCTGATCGGCCTATTAGGTGGTGTGCATTGCGTGGGCATGTGCGGCGGCATCGTCGGCGCATTTTCTGTCGCAACGCCCAGCCGTCGACCTTTCCCTGTCCCTGTGCTGACACAGACGGGCTGGCTGGGTGCTGCTATTGACAGTGGCACACGCGTACTGGCTTTCAATAGCGGACGCATAGGCAGCTATATGCTGGCAGGTGCGCTGGCTGGCCTGCTGGGCAGTGTGCCAACGCTGATTCAACTGGCGACACTGCAAACGGCAGCGTACTGGCTGGCCAATCTGATGCTGGTGGCGTTGGGCCTGACGCTGATGAATCTCTGGCATGGACTGTCTCGCATCGAAGCTTTAGGTCAATCGCTGTGGCGACGTGTGCAGCCATTGATGCGACATTGTTTGCCAGTACAAAATTCTTGGCAGGCATTTGCGCTGGGTGGTCTGTGGGGCTGGGTGCCCTGCGGCATGGT
>CAIQLE010000175.1 GCA_903872555.1 uncultured bacterium | reverse complement strand
TTTCGTCAGGCAGTAGAGAAGCAAAAGCTAAAGTTTGCGCATCCTGTCGCAACACCACAAAGTATGCCGCCACTACCAAGCCAGACTGCTTCACTAGCGGTCAAACAGATTGATTCAATTGAAAGTGCCAGTAATCTATTTCAAGGTGGCGAAAGTCACGGCATGGCACACCTGAACCAATATTTGCAGAGACGATTGCCAGATACATATAAAGAAACCCGTAATCAGCTTATGGGTATGGACTATTCAAGCAAATTCTCTCCCTGGTTAGCAAACGGATGCATCTCTGCTAGGGTCATAGCTTCAAATATCGCAGCCTATGAGAGGCAATACGGCGCGAATGATGGTACCTACTGGCTATGGTTTGAATTGATGTGGCGTGATTATTTTCGCTTCATTCACTTTAAATACGGAAGCCGTCTTTATCAGGCAAAGGGCTTAAGTAATTTGCCTGTGAATCCATTTGATGCATCGAAATTCGGGCAATGGTGTACCGGGAATACAGGTGTAGCTTTAGTTGATGCGGCTATGCGTGAACTAAAAGTCACGGGTTATTTGTCCAACCGTATGCGACAGGTTGTAGCCAGTTATTGGATCTACGATATGCAAGGCGACTGGCGCGCCGGAGCCGCATGGTTTGAGTCGCAGTTAATCGACTACGATGTGTATAGTAATCAAGGCAACTGGCTTTATATTGCAGGGCGTGGCACTGATCCTAGAGGTGGCCGACAGTTTAATGTAGCTAAACAAACGCAAGACCATGATCCTGAGGGCATATATCGCCGGCTCTGGATTAAAGCCTACGAGCAATGAAAGCTATGAGAAAACTGACGCTGTTCTATGACGGTTTGTGCCCCCTATGTCGGGCAGAAATCCTGTTTTTATCCGACAGAAATCAGGCTGGCTTGCTGGATTTTGTGGATATCAACTCTGATCGTTATAGTGCTGAACAAATAGGCGTCTCATGTGAGCAAGCTCTGGCATCCATGATGGCAAGCTACGATGATGGCGAACTCATCAGTGGCGTCGATGTGTTTGTAGAAGCTTATAGACGAGCCAAATTACCATTGCTGGCCTGGATTTTTTCCAGACCTGTATTGCGACCTTTGTTCAATGTGGCTTATCGTTTTTTTGCTAAGCATAGACACATCATTTCAAAAATATTCGGGCCCGGTGCTTTATGGATGGTTCGATTTAGTCGATCGAATAGATAAAAATACCGACTATGCACGATCTTCCGCAAGCAAAACAATAGGCTCACCATGAGGCGTTCTGTGCGCTGCTCTGTGCCAGGCTTCCTGATAATGCTGCAGCGTGCTTTGATCGGTAATGCCTTTTTTCTGAATCAGGCATTCGAGCGCAGACAGCCAGTGATGGTAATAAGTCCCACCCAGATCCGGATCGCCTTTGGCTTGTGCGACTTTAATTTCTGTACCTAAGGTTTCAGACCATTCATGCCAGCTAAACAAGCCCTTTTTATGTAAGGCCAGCGTGAGGGCAAATGCCTGCGCTTCCCACGGTGCATTGAATGTCGGTTGCTGCTGATCAGGCGGAATCTCTTGCAGTGCTTCTTTGACTGCTTGTGGTGTGTTCAAAGCGGACGACATATTAAATCGCCTCCAGATAAGGTTCGAAAGCATCAATGGATACGATGAGGCTAGGGTCAGACGTTTCACCCCAGAGCGTCCGGGCCTCAAAGTTCACGGTGTATAGCCACTGTGGATCTTCGCCTTTGCCTGCGACGACTGAGTCCGGATACACATGGCAGCCGCGCAGGGCTTCGATGATGCCTGTCTTGTTGCTTGCGTACTGAGGCAGGCGGGTGTGCCCCTGAGTGCTTTTACTGATGGTGCGGACTTTATCGCAGGGCTTGAAGCGTGCTGCTTTAGTCGGCGCACGATCAAAATTACCGCGAATGAATGCGGCTTTGGTGTCCTTGAGATGCATACTGCGTTCGATGGCTTGCGCTGGTCTTAGTGAATGAGCCTGCGCCATTTCATCTTCGCTGATCAGACCTTTTTCAATCGCGCTTTGTATCAGGCTCAGCAACCAGCGTCGGTAATAGGAAGCGGAGCGATAGACATGGTCTGAAAGCCGCTCTTGCGAATCCCGGAACATGTCGAGATTCCAGGCGCGTGTATACAGCAAGGCTCTTTGCAGTGCGAGTACACGCCCTTCCCAAGGGTGATGGAAGACAAGTTCATCTGAATCAGGCTGCACTTTACCCAAGCCGTGCATGCCTCCCATATCGTGCGCGCTGCTCATGCTCAGAGATCCTTGGCCTGAGTATCCAAACCAGCCAGACCGGTGCCTATCATGCTGTTTCTGTTTACCAGTGATGCCAGTCTGTCTTCAGACCAGCCCTCGGTACCGGAAGGTCGTTCGGGTATCACCATGTAGCGGGTTTCAGCAGTGGAGTCCCACACGCGTATGTGCGTAGTGTCGGGCAGTGTCACACCAAAATCGGCCAACACGCCACGAGGGTCGATCACAACGCGCGAGCGGTAGGGCGCTGATTTGTACCAGGTCGGCGGTAGGCCAAGTACATCCCAGGGATAGCAAGAACACAGGGTACAGACCACCATATGATGTTTGTCAGGCGTGTTTTCAACAGCGATCAGATGCTCGCCTATGGGTTGAAACAATCCACTGTCTGCAATGGCGCGTGTAGCGTCGGCGAGTAATGCCGCTTTGAATGACGGGTTGCTCCAGGCATGTGCAACGATGCGTGCGCCTATGTGTGGCCCTACCTTGGTCTCGAAATGCTCAACGATCTGGTCCAGCACCGCCGGATCTACGTAGGCTTTTTCAGTCAGTATGGTTTCAAGTGCACGTACCCTCAGCTGTTCCTCTGACAGTTCGGAACCATGATCGTCATGATCATGATGATGATGTTCATGGTCGTGCTCATGTTCATGGGACATGGTTCCGGCCTCGTCTTTTTGTTTAATCACGCCACAGGCAATACGCGGGCCTGAATTACCTGCGGGCTGAGTTTTGTAATCATCCTGATCTCTGTGAATAATGACAGACCTGCCCAGAATGCCGGTGGCACTATCGTCAACCGAAAAACCGTGCAGCTTGGCTGTGTAAACGGCATTGCCTTTGGCATCGGACTGAATATTCGGCAAATCACCGGCATGGTTCATACCACTGTTGGGCGTGCCATGAGTTTTAGTTTCAGGATTGAAGTGACCACCAGCGCTTGTTCCATCTGCAGCTGAGCAATCGCCTTTGTCATGAATATGAAAGCCATGATTTGAATTCGGCTTCAGACCTGAAAATCGGGCATTGACGAGGACTTCGTGTCCCTGTGATGTGAAAGTCACCTGTCCGGTGGCGGTGGAACCTGATTTTGATTCCAGCGTGGCAGTGGCCTTCTTGTCGCCGAATCCGTTCAGGGTCTGGCAGGCGGTCAGCGAGAGTATG
The DNA here is from genome assembly GCA_903872555.1 of uncultured bacterium. Lineage (GTDB taxonomy): Bacteria > Pseudomonadota > Gammaproteobacteria > Burkholderiales > Burkholderiaceae_D > Pernthalerella. The sequence goes on along the minus strand of CAIQLE010000175.1, from coordinate 1,335 downwards.
CCTAGTACTGCACTTGCCAATGTCACTGATTTCAGTGATTGTTTCATTGTTTGTAAGCCTGAGTTCATCGTAAGCCACCTATATTTTAGAGGTTGATGGGAATATTTAGCCGATTAGTCTGACACAGTTTGAATGGTACTGTTTGATGTGATCGTACAGGCAAATAGATAATGTGCCAGCTTATGCAAATGCTCTGTTTTTATCCGGCAGCAATACATCATGGTGTTATTGGTGTTGCTCGCTTCTGCAAAGCAGGGAATAGATTTTACTCAGCACGATGCGCGCATCAGCATCTTGCCAGCCATTTGAATTAATCATGCCGCTGACTTCGCCATTGCCCATGCTTTTTTTCAGGTACACACCATTCGCTAATCTGATTTTTTTATTTTCACAATCTGCTTCATACATCAATCGGGCGGATTGATCGCCGGATTGTGTAGGAGTTTTGAAGTCACGCAGAATATGAATTCTTGGATTTTTCAAGTCTTTTCTTGATTCAGGATTGACATAGTAAGTAATCTCTTCATCCGCATGAAATTCAGTCCATTCGGCCAGGCATGAGCCACTAATTAAAAATATGGCTGTTGTGCATAAGATGGTGTGCAGTGTTTTTGTGTTTTTCATGTCAATAAGTAAATTGATGCGCTGCATTAAATTTATTTGCCTTATGCAGCGCGTATTTTATTTTTCCTTGAAACGGGGTTAAGGATAGCTGAACTGTCTGATGGTGGAGTAGTGCTATTCTTAGCAGATAAATTTTTTTGACAGCCATAGTCCACGCAGATGTGACTTTGTAAAACATAACAAAAATAAAATGAGCGCATACCTGTGGCGGAGACTGGTTGCATTCTGCGTCACGCTACTGTGCACGCTGTCATCGGCGCACGCCGGTTCATTAACAAAAGAGGGCGTCGTGAGCCTGCTCGGCGAGCAGTACATCGTCGGCGAGGTTCAGGCTGACATGCCGGCCTATCCACTGTTCTTGCCGAATCCTAGCCAAGCTGAGGCCAAGCCCCAGTTGGCGGCTTATGGATTTGAATCGATTGATTTCGCAAATACCCGTGGCTACAGCGGTAAGCCCATCAATATTTTTATTGTGATGGACCTGTCCGGCAATTTCCTCTTCATCCGGCTGCTGTCTCACAAGGAGCCGCTGTTCTACCGCCCGATTGATACGGCGCGGTTGGCATCTTTCGCTGACCAGTTTAAAGGCCTGTCCTTGCATCATAGCCTGCAGCTGGGCAAACCATCCGACACCTTTAGTCGTAACGAGCAGTCGGCCTTTCTGCAGGGTGTAAATACGGGAACTACCTCGGCCAAGGCGATCTCACGCAC
>CAIQLE010000174.1 GCA_903872555.1 uncultured bacterium | reverse complement strand
TGCTGAATTCAAAGGTATAGAACGAATTCGTTATGTGACCAGTCATCCTAAGGAATTCACCCAAAGGCTGATTGATGTGTATGCGAAAGTACCCAAGCTGGTGAATCACTTGTATCTGCCTGCTCAGCATGGCTCAGACAAAATTCTGGCCGCCATGAAACGTGGCTATACCTCGCTGGAATACAAATCTATTCTTCGCCGTCTGCGTGAAGTACGTCCTGACATCGCTATTTCTTCTGATTTCATCGTGGGCTTTCCGGGTGAAACAGAAGCTGATTTTCAGGCACTGATGAAACTGGTGGATGACATAGGCTTTGACAATAGCTATTCCTTCATCTTCAGTCCGCGTCCTGGCACACCGGCCGCCAATCTGGAAGATGACACACCGCATGAAGTGAAACTGGCGCGCCTGCAACAGCTACAAAAAGTCATTGCAGACAATACACGCAGTTACTCTGATGCGATGCTGGGCAGTGTGCAGCGCGTGCTGGTTGAAGGCCCTTCCAAGCGCGATGCTCAGGAGTTGCAAGGGCGCAGCGAAAATAATCGCGTCGTTAATTTTAGTGCAGGCCCCAATGCAGAACGTCTGATTGGGCAGTTTGTTGATATCAGTATTACCGAAAGCCATCCCTTCTCGCTGCGCGGTGAGGTGGTCATCAAACAATGAGTGAGCTTTCTTGAAAACACCGGCCAGCGCCACCAGTCATATCATTCCCGATCCGCTGGACAACAACCGGCTTGCCCATTTATGCGGCCCGGTAGATGAAAACCTGCGCCAGATTGCAGCAGCACTGGATGTCACTTTATTTCGTCGCGGCGACAAATTTATCGCCGATGGCGTGAATGCGGCGCGTGCAGTTGAATTGCTGGAAAAATTTTATGCCGCTGCCGATAAGCCGGTTTCTGTAGAAGATATTCAGCTTGCTCTGGTTGAGCAACGCGCATCGACAGCCATGGGCAAAGAAAAGCCCGCCATCCTCGCCAAAAAAGGGGTTGAAGAAACGGTAGAAAGCCCGGTGCTGAAAACCCGCCGCAGCGATCTGCGCGGCCGTACACCACATCAGAGTGAATATTTAAAAGCCATACTCGAACATGATGTGACCTTTGGCGTAGGCCCTGCCGGTACAGGCAAAACCTATCTGGCTGTGGCCTGTGCGGTTGATGCATTAGAGCGTGATGCTGTGCGTCGCATCGTGCTGACGCGCCCGGCAGTTGAAGCGGGTGAACGTCTGGGATTTTTACCCGGTGATCTGGCGCAAAAAGTTGATCCCTATCTGCGCCCGCTGTATGACGCGCTGTATGACCTGCTTGGCTTTGACCGTACACAAAAAATGTTTGAGAAGCAGGCGATAGAAATCGCACCGCTGGCTTACATGCGTGGCCGCACACTGAATCATGCTTTCATTATTCTGGATGAAGCGCAGAACACGACGCCGGAACAAATGAAAATGTTCCTCACCCGTATAGGTTTTGGCAGCAAGGCTGTGGTGACAGGCGATGTCACTCAGATTGATTTGCAGCGCGGCCAAAAAAGTGGTCTGGTGGATGGACTACACGTGCTCTCAGAGGTGCGCGGCATTGCGTTCACGCGCTTTACCAGTGCTGATGTGGTGCGCCATCCCTTGGTCGGCCGTATCGTTGATGCTTATGATGCTGCCTCTGCCGTTACTGTTGCTGCTTCGAGCTTGCGTGATGGCGGAAAAAAATAAACTCTCACTCTCGGTACAGTTTGCCGATACCCGTCTGGCTGAGGCCTTGCCACGCCCGTCCATTCGTGCGTGGGTAAAAGCCAGTCTGTTTGCTTCGGCCGAACTCACGATACGCTTTGTAGATGCTGAAGAAGGACGCGCACTGAATCGTGATTATCGCGGCAAAGACTACGCCACCAATGTGCTGACCTTTGCCTACGATGAAGCAGGCAATGATGCGTATGCTGAGAGCGAAGTCTCGGATACTGTGCATGCCGACATCGTGCTGTGTACAGAGGTGCTGCTAAGTGAAGCTGCTGAGCGCAAGCTGCCGGTGCAGCAACATGCAGCTCACCTGATCGTTCATGGCATCTTGCATGCGCAAGGCTATGATCATGAAGAGGATGCGGAAGCGACTGAAATGGAAAATCTGGAAACGGAGATTCTGGCGGGTCTGGGCATAGCTGATCCTTACGCAGAAATTGAATAAATTCGAATAAAAACAGATTTCCGGCTGGATTACTCCTGACTGACTCATGTCTGCCCTCTAGCAGCGCATTACCAGCGCATTCTCAGCGTATCGCCCGCCTGTTGCCTTCCCATTGCCTGACTATTGCATGGCTGCCTCAGATTCAACACATGTCAGCGCAAGCCAAGGATCTGCACAAACATTGCGCGATTTCAAATAAACAAAACCTGCGAATATTCTGTGCCTGAACGAGTGTTGAGTTTTCATCAGCACCCCGCTTTTGCGGTATCCTGTGCGCTTATTCACTCTGGCATCTCGCCATATGCAAGACTATCCCCCCGGCAGCCATCCTGCCGAACCCAAGCCGCACCGCTCCCTGTTTGAGCGTCTGAGCGCACTGATTTCCCCCGAACCGGAAAACCGCAGCGAGCTGCTGGAATTGCTGCACGATGCGCAAGAGCGCAATCTGCTCGATGCTGATGCCATGTCCATGATCGAAGGCGTGTTTCAGGTATCTGAACTGTCGGCGCGCGATATCATGATTCCGCGCTCGCAAATGGATGTGGTGGATATCGCCAAGCCCATAGAAGAATGGATGCCCATGGTGCTGGAAACGGCGCACTCGCGTTTCCCTGCCGTCGATGGTGATCGCGACAAGGTCGTAGGCATATTGCTGGCCAAGGACTTGCTGCGTTATTACGCCGAAGAATCCTTCGATGTGCGTGGCATGCTGCGCCCCGCTGTCTTTATTCCCGAATCAAAACGTTTGAATGTGTTGTTGCGCGACTTCCGCGCCAATCGGAATCACATTGCGATTGTGGTTGATGAATACGGCGGTGTCGCCGGCATCATCACGATTGAAGATGTGCTGGAACAAATTGTGGGCGACATCGAAGATGAATATGACTTCGATGAAGAAGAAGACAATATCCTGGCTGTCAAAGAAGGGGACGATGGTCCGCGCTGGCGTATCAAGGCACTGACTGAGCTTGAACAAGTCAATGAAGCGCTGGGCACTTCACTGGCAAGTGATGATGTCGATACGATAGGCGGACTGGTCGCAAACCATCTGGGTCGTATGCCGCGCAAGGGCGAGACCTTTGACATTGAGCATCTGCGCTTTGAAGTCTTGCGTGCCGATGCCCGTCAGTTACATGTGGTGCTGGTTGAAAAACTTCCTGAACGTTTATTCGGCACTGCTGAGTAAGGTATTTTCACGAGGCCCGTCGCTTGACGGGCTGACTCTCTCTGCGTGACACCATGCAAATGATTCGCCTGCCTCTGATTGCGTCGCTCTTGATTGCGTTAATTGCAGGCAGTGCCAGCGTGTTGGCTTTCGCGCCCTTCGGCTGGTGGCCTGTACAAATTCTGGCACTGGCCACACTCTTTCTGCTGTCCATGCGTGCGTCGGATGTGCGTTCTTCTTTTGCGCTGGGCTGGGCGTACAGTTTTGGCTTAATTGGCACGGGAACGCACTGGCTCTACATCAGCCTGCATACCTATGGCGGCATGCCCGCACTGCTGACGATTGCGGCACTCATGTTGCTGGCTGCGGCGCTGGCGGTGTTGTATGGCGCAGCACTGGCTATCGCAAAAAAATATGCCTCCGAATCTTCCTCAGTCACAGCACTCTTACTGATTCCCGCTTGCTGGATGCTGGCTGACTGGACACGCGGCTGGATATTCACAGGCTTTTCATGGCTGGCCACGGGCTATGCACATACGGCGAGCCCTCTCAGTGCCTACGCAGCGCTGATCGGCGTGTATGGCATCAGCTGGCTGGCCGCACTCTTGGCCAGCTGCATAGCACTGATGGTTTTTGCGCATCAGCTGCATAAACTGGGACTGGCCTTGTTGATTCTGATTCCCGCTGCCGGACTCATGCTGTCGCGTGTGGAATGGACCACGCCGGTCGGCGCACCTGTCTCCGTGCGTCTGCTGCAAGGCAATGTGGCGCAGGATATGAAATTCAGTGAATCCCATCTCGCGGCGTCACTGGCTTTGTACTGGCGCATGATGCTTGAAAAGCCGGCCGATCTGATCGTCACACCTGAAACAGCGCTGCCGGTGCTGGCTTCGCAACTCCCCAAAGGCTATCTGGATGAGCTCGCTGCCTTCGGGCGCAGCACTGGCAGTCAGTTACTGATCGGCCTGCCCTGGACCACCGCGCCGGGCATCTATCTCAACAGCCTGCTGGGCATAGGGCAGGAGAACAGCACCATCTATCGCTACGACAAACACCATCTCGTACCCTTTGGCGAATTC
>CAIQLE010000173.1 GCA_903872555.1 uncultured bacterium | reverse complement strand
CTGGCTGTGATTGGCCAGAATGGTGCTGGTAAGACTACCTTCATCAATATTTGTACTGGCCTGATTCGTCCGCAGGCAGGGCAGGTATTCTTTGACGGACAAGAAGTCACCCAATTAACGCCACGTGCAATTGCCTTGCGCGGCATGGTGCGTTCCTTCCAGCTGCCGCAGTTATTTTCTGAACATACAGTGCGTGATTGCATACGCATTGCAGCGGCGGGTAAACATGGCGGTTTGCGCTTATGGACTCCGCTCGAGCAGGCGGCACCTGCGGCTGAAGTCGAGCATGTGCTGGAGATGGTGGGACTGGCTGCGCGCGGCCATGAATTGTCTGGCGCTCTGCCTGAGGGACAGCGCAAGCTGCTCGATATTGCGATGGCTCTGGTGATGAAGCCGCGTCTGCTGATTCTGGATGAACCGACCTCCGGCGTATCTACCGATGAGAAGCATGGCTTGATGGCGACCATCATGGCGGCACTCGATGAGCAAAAAATCACTGCCATTTTCGTTGAGCATGACGTGGATATCGTGTCGCAATATTCGACACGCGTGGCGGCATGGATAGCAGGGCGCGTAGCTGCTGATGGCACACCGGCCGAGGTGCTGGCGAATCCTGAAATCCGCAAGAATGTGATCGGGGAATGAGATGCTGAAGATCGATAAAGTCAGCGCAAGCATTGCCGGCATTACCGTCTTGCGTGGCATAGAAACAGAATTTAAGGCAGGTCAGTTGCTGGCTGTCGTTGGGCGCAACGGTGCGGGCAAGACGACTTTGCTGCGCGCAATTATGGGACTGCTGCCTTTGTCTTCTGGCACGGTGTCTATAGACGGTCAGGATTTGCTGCGTATTCCGGGACACCGGCGCACGGAGTTTGGTATCGGTTATGCGCCTGAAGACAGGGTGATGTTTCCGACCTTCACAGTGGAAGAGAATTTACGCCTGCCGTGTGAAGTGCTGGGTTTGCCTGAGAGTGAGATTGATGTCCGTCTGGCGCGTGTACTGGAAGTAGTGCCGCAACTGGGTGAGATGCTGCCACGTTCGGGTGCTGCGCTCTCGGGAGGTCAGGGCAAGATGGCTGCGCTGGGGCGTGCACTGATGGCGGGAACGAGACTGGTCTTGCTGGACGAACCGTTTCAGGGACTGGCACCGGTACTGGCGAATCAGTATGCGGAAGCTTTGCGTCGTCTGCATCATCTGGCACCTGAGTTATGCATCGTTGTGACGGAATCTAATCGCAGTCTGCTGCGTGATCTGCCAGATGCGACGCTGACGCTGGAACGCGGCGAGTTGGTGACGGATGTCTGAATACCTGACTCTAGTCTGGACAGAAATAATTTAGTGCTTAAGGTGGCTAGTTACTCAGGCCCCGACTGTAAAACAATCAATAATAAAATTATCCGGGAGATACGACCATGCCTACCATCCTCATCGACGGCCAATGGCGTTCGGCTGTCAATGGCCAGACGATAGCTGTACTCAATCCTTGCGACGGCAAGCCATTCACCACCATTGATCGCGGTACGCAAGCCGACATTGATCTGGCGGTAGAAGCTGCGCAACGTGCACTGGACGGTGCCTGGGGCCGCATGACGGCGACCGAGCGTGGACGCATCATGATCAGGTTCGGTGAACTGATACTCAAGCATGCGGAAGAGATTGCGCAGATTGAAGCGCGTGATACGGGCAAGCCTATGACGGTGGCGCGCAATGACATTATTGCAGTCGCCCGTTATTTTGAGTTTTACGGCGGCGCGGCTGACAAGGTGCATGGTCAGCAGATCCCGTATATGAATGGTTATAACGTGCAGGTAGTCCGAGTGCCGCATGGTGTGACGGCGCATATCATTCCCTGGAATTATCCGGCGCAAATGTTTGGCCGCACGCTGGCGCCTGCGCTGGCCATGGGTAATGCGGCTGTGCTGAAACCTTCAGAAGATGCCTGCCTGTCCGGCCTGCGTCTGGCTGAACTGGCGATGGAAGCCGGCCTGCCACCAGGTGCCTTAAATGTCGTGACTGGTTATGGCCATGAGGCTGGTGCTGCTTTGACGGCGCATACAGGCATTAACTTTGCGACCTTCACGGGCTCGCCTGAAGTGGGTGTGATGGTGCAAGAATCGACAGCGAAAAATTCTGTTCCCTGCGTACTTGAGCTAGGTGGCAAGTCACCACAGATCGTTTTCAATGATGCTGATCTGGACAAGGCACTGCCTATCATCGTCAAGGCAATCACGCAGAACGCAGGACAGACTTGTTCAGCGGGCAGCCGCCTGCTGGTGCAAAAAGATATCTACGAAAAATTCACCGGCATGGTGGCCGAGGCTTTCAAGAAAGTGAAAGTTGGCGCACCGGAGATGGATCTGGATTGCGGCCCTATCGTCAATAAAAAGCAATTCGAACGCGTCAACGGTTTTATTGAGGAATCGATTGCTACCGGTGTGCCCTTGCTGGCGCGCGGTGCTCTGGCTGAAGGCCTGTCTAAGGATGGTTACTACGTTGCGCCTGCACTGTTTGGTGCTGTGCCGCGTGATCACAAACTCGCTTGCAAAGAAGTCTTTGGTCCGGTGCTGGCTGCCATGCCTTTTGATGATGAAGAAGATGCGGTGCGCCTTGCCAATGCGACGGAGTTTGGTCTGGTCTCGGGTGTGTGGACTGAAAACGGCGGACGCCAGCAACGTATGGCGCAGCGTCTGCATACGGGTCAGGTATTTATTAACTGCTATGGCGCAGGCGGTGGTGTGGAACTGCCCTTCGGCGGCATGAAGCGCAGCGGCCATGGCCGTGAAAAAGGCTTTCTCGCACTGGAAGAGATGAGCACCACCAAGACGGTGGTGCTGCATCACGGATAAGTGCAGAGGGATTTTTCTTCACCCAACTTCTTAAGAACAGGACTGAAGTTTT
>CAIQLE010000172.1 GCA_903872555.1 uncultured bacterium | reverse complement strand
TGGCATCGTCAATTTCTTGGGCGGGAATACCGGTTGTCAGATGGGTGGCTGGTTCCGTAAAGAAGTGAATACACCGCAGGATTTGAATGGACTGAAAATGCGTGTCGGCGGCTTTGCCGGTCGTGTCATGCAGCGTCTGGGCGTGGTGCCTCAGCAGATTGCCGGTGGCGATATTTATCCGGCGCTGGAAAAAGGCACGATTGATGCTGCAGAGTGGATAGGACCGTATGATGATGAGAAATTAGGTTTCAATAAAGTGGCACCGTATTACTACACGCCGGGTTGGTGGGAAACCAGTGCGCAGTTGTCGTTCTATGTCAGCCAGAAAGAGCTGGAGAAACTGCCCAAAGATTATCAGGCTGCGCTGGAAGTCGCGACTTATGAAGCGCATGTTGCTATGCAGGCTATGTACGATGCCCGCAATCCTGTAGCACTGGCTCGCTTGCTCAAAAATGGCGTCAAACTGCGTAACTTCTCCAAGCCGATTATGGATGCTTGCTACAAGGCGGCGATCGAAGTGATTGATGAAGAAGCAGGAAAGAATCCTAAGTTTAAGAAGGTGCTGGACCCATGGCGCCGTTTCCGTCAGGATCAGAACAACTGGTACTCGGTCGCAGAAACACCAGTGCAGAGCTACCTGATTAATCATAAATCCTGATTTATCTTCAAGTATTTAAAAACCGCAGCTTGCTGCGGTTTTTTTTCGTCTGGTTTTGATACTTAAATTTCAACTCATAAAAAAAAGCGCATCTGAAAACAGATGCGCTTTTTGATCTTGCTTAGTCTGTAAAAGAATTAAGGCTTGGTGGTTTGTACAGCCATCTCAACTTTTAATCCACTGGTCTGATCCTGAGCAGGCTCAGTGCCAGAAGTAAATTCAAGATTGGGCGATTCTGTATCAGTATTCATGACAGCATCAGGCATCGTGATGTTGAGTTCTATTTGCTCATGCATATCAGTTTTATTAGCTACAGAGATCAGACTAGGGAAGGTAATGATCAATGCGACCATGATGACTTGTATACCGACAAAGGGAACCGCACCCCAGTAAATTTCGCTGGTCTTGACTTCCTTGGGCGCGACTGAGCGCAGATAAAACAAGGCAAATCCAAATGGCGGATGCATGAAGGAAGTCTGCATGTTTACGGATAGAAGCACACCGAACCAGATCAGATCAATACCCATCTTATCGGCCACCGGGCCTACCAGAGGCACCAGAATAAAAGCCAGTTCAAAGAAATCCAGAAAGAAGGCCAGTCCAAAAAACAGCAGATTCACCACAATCAGAAATCCTGCATTCCCGCCGGGCAGAGAGGTCAGCAGATGTTCTACCCATAGATCACCATTCACGCCGCGAAAGACCAGTGAGAATACGCTGGAGCCGATCAGGATGAACAAAACAAAACAAGACAGACGCGTAGTTGAATTCATGGCCTGTCTGAGTAAATCCAGCGACAGGCGTCGATTCATCAAAGCGAGGATCATGGCGCCCAGAGCGCCCATGCCGCCGCCTTCGGTGGGCGTTGCGATGCCAACGAAGATAGTACCTAGCACCAGAAAAATCAGTGCCAGTGGCGGTACCAGTACCAGCACCACTTTTTCTGCCATGCGCGAGAGCAGACCTAATTGTTTTTTACGATTCAGTATGGCCAGCAGATACACAGAGATGACGCCGACAGCGCCGCTGTACACCATGGCCACATCACTGGCTAGCGTAGCTATTCCGGACAGATAGAATGCATTGAAGCTCCAGCCTGCCAGAGCACCGCCAGCCAATACCAGCGCCAGGGATGTCAAACCACTATCGCCATTGCTTTCACGCAGGTTGCGGGCTTCAGGGGGCAGGGCGGGCAGTGCCTCAGGACGAGTGATGGAGAGGAACATCACATAGGCAGCGTACATCACCGTCAACAAGAGGCCCGGAATGATGGCGGCCTGATACATATCGCCGACCGAACGTCCGAGCTGGTCGGCCATAACGATCAGTACCAGTGAAGGTGGAATGATTTGCGCCAGCGTGCCTGAGGCTGCAATCACACCGCTGGCGATCTTGCGGTCATAACCGTAGCGCAGCATGACGGGTAGTGAGATCAGGCCCATGGAGATCACCGAGGCGGCAACCACGCCGGTGGTGGCTGCCAGCAAGGCACCGACAAAGATGACCGCATAGGCAACGCCCCCCCGCAGAGGCCCGAAGAGCTGGCCTATGGTGTCGAGCAAATCCTCGGCCATGCCGGAACGTTCCAGCACCAGTCCCATGAAGGTGAAAAAAGGAATAGCCAGCAAGGTGTCGTTGGCCATGATGCCGAACAGCCGGTTCGGCAGGGCCTGTAAGAGTTCGGGTTTGAGCAGACCAACTTCTATGCCAATCAAGCCAAACAACAGTCCATTAGCAGCCAGTGAAAATGCAACCGGAAAACCAGACAGCAGGAAGACCACGAGAGTGGCGAACATCACAGGCGCCATATTTGCTACAAGAAATTCAGCCATGATTAAGCCTCGCTCAAGGTGGTGATTTTATTAGCTTCTTTGATCGCTGCTATTTCATCGGCAGGGGTCAAAGCCTGTTTCTCGAAGGCGCTGGCATCGACTAGGTTCATCAGAAAACCTATACGTTTGATCAGTTCAGATATGCCTTGCAGACTCAGCAGCAAAAACCCCAGTGGTATAAGAATCTTGGCTGGCCAGACGATCAGGCCACCGGCATTGCTTGAGACTTCCTGATTGCGTACCGATTCGGAGGCGAAGGGAATCGCGAAATAGAGAATCAGCAGGGTGGCCGGCA
>CAIQLE010000171.1 GCA_903872555.1 uncultured bacterium | reverse complement strand
GCTGAAGCGGCACTGGTCGCCGGTGCTGTGATTTATCCCGCGGATACCCTGCTTCAGGTGTGCGCACATTTTGCCCGTAGCAATCCCGAGTCACGACTGGTGCGTGCGCATGCCGAGCCTGAGGGTGTGGCTGTATCCGCATTACAGACGCCTGATTTTTCCGAGGTCATAGGCCAGCATCAGGCGCGGCGCGCACTGGAAATTGCAGCGGCGGGCGGGCACAGCCTGCTGATGGTGGGGCCACCGGGTTCGGGTAAATCGATGCTGGCTACCCGTCTGCCCGGCATCTTGCCACCCATGTCGGATGCTGAGGCACTGGAAAGCGCAGCACTGCAATCACTGGCCGGCAGTTTTTCTCCTTCGCGCTGGCGGCAGCGTCCATATCGCTCACCGCATCACACAGCTTCGGCAGTGGCTCTGGTCGGCGGCAGCAACGTCCCACGGCCGGGCGAGGTCTCACTGGCACATCATGGCGTTTTATTTTTAGATGAATTGCCCGAGTTCGATCGCAAGGTGCTGGAAGTCTTGCGCGAGCCACTGGAATCGGGACACATCACAATTTCGCGCGCGGCAAGACAAACGGATTTTCCCTGCCGCTTCCAGCTGGTGGCGGCCATGAACCCCTGTCCCTGCGGCTATCTGGGTCACGCCAGTCGCGGCTGCCGTTGCACACCCGATGCTATCGCCCGCTATCAGGGCAAGATTTCAGGGCCCTTACTAGATCGCATTGATATGCAGTTGCAGGTCTCTGCATTGCCAGCCGATGCTTTGCTGACCAAGGCCGAAGGCGAGAGCAGCGCTGCGATCGCACTGCGGGTCGCTCGTGCACATGAAGTGCAAATGCTGCGCCAGAAAAAAATGAATGCCTTGCTCAGCGTGGCTGAGCTCTCTGAGTATGCTCATCCTGCCAGCAATGCAGATACTTTGCTGCGCTCGGCCATGAGCAAATGGCATTGGTCTGCGCGCGCCTATCACCGCGTACTCAAGCTGGCACGCACGATAGCGGACATGGATGGTGCGCTGGATGTAGGCCAGTCGCATGTCGCTGAAGCGATTCAATACAGACGCGCACTCAGCGCGGCATAAAGTCACACAGCTCAGACTGATGGCAAGCCTGCTACCATCGGGCTTATGTCTTATTTTTCTTTTGCCCACGCCTTTGCGTCACGCCGCCTTAGTGCCGGCCTTCTCATCATGGCGCTCTGCGCATGCAGCCCCACCTGGAACTGGCGCGAGGTCAGCAGCACTGATGCTCCCTATACCGTACTGCTGCCTGCCAAGCCGACAAGCTATACGCGGCCTCTGGACTTGAATGGACTGCAAGTTGATATGAGCATGACGGCGGCTGAAGTCAGTGAAGTGAATTTCGCGGTAGCGAGCGCAAAAATTACGGATGCCGGGCAGCGTCAGGCTGCTCTCACCAACATGCAGGCGGCCATGCTGCGCAACATAGGCAGTGAGCAGCACAGCGAAAAACTCGTTATGCTGAAAGGCGGCGCACCAGCCACCGAGATCGTGGCGCAGGGTCAGGCCGGTCGGAATAAAACGCCGGTGATGCTGTATGCGCGCTTTGCAATACATGGCGAGTATGTGATTCAGGCGATTGCACTCGGGCCCAAGGCTCAGCTTGCGCCAGACATCGCCGAGACTTTCCTGACCTCCTTCACGCTGCACTGACATGAGGGCGACGCCGGTTTACCTGCAAGGCAGGATGGCGCTGCGCGTCGTGCTGGCCTTCGCCGCAGCCTATGTACTGTCCTACGCTTTCCGCGCGATCAATGCCGTAATTGCACCGGCACTGATGGCTGACCTGCATTTGAGTAATGCTGATCTCGGTCTGCTCTCGTCGGCTTATTTTTTTGGCTTCGGCAGCATGCAATTGCCCATAGGCGTATGGCTAGATAAATATGGCTCACGCCGTACAGAATCTGCACTGCTCATGTTTGCTGCTCTGGGGGCAGCCATTTTTGCATCAAGTTCGAGCTTGCTCGGACTATGGATAGGGCGCGCACTGATAGGCGTGGGTGTCTCTTCCTGCCTGATGGCGTCACTCAAAGCGTATCGGGTCTGGTTTGCGCCTGAAAAACAAAGTCAGCTGGCCAGCTGGATGCTGGTGTTTGGCACGCTGGGCGCGCTGGCCACCACCGTGCCGGTGGCGATGCTGTTGCCTCTGATGGGTTGGCGCATTGTGTTCTGGCTGATGTCGGGCCTGATTCTGTGTGCGGCACTCTGGCTGTTTGTCCGGCTCAGGGATGTCGAGTGCGAGATGAGTCAAAGTTCTGGTGCCTCATCGATTGCCGTTGCAGACCTGTCGGGGCAGAGCAAGACTCCGGGCTATCGCATGATTTTCCGGGACCCCTATTTCCGCCGCATGGCCTTGCTGGGCGCCATACATCAGGGCGGCTTCATGGCCATGCAATCGCTATGGGCAGGGCCGTGGATGACGACCGTACTTGGCCTGTCGGTAGATCAAACCTCGCAAGTGCTGTTTGCTTTCAACTTCAGCCTGATGCTGGCGTATATGGTGCTTTCATGGTGGGCACCGCGCTATATAGCCTATGGACAGCGCAGCGGTTATTCGGTGCTGGGCGTGGTCACCGCAGGACTGACGGCATCCATGCTGGTGCAAGTGGCGATGCTACTCTTGCCTTATGCATGGAGCTGGACCTTGTGGATTGCTTTTGCTCTGGTCATTACCGTGACCACGCTGGCACAGACCCATGTCAGTCTGGCTTTTCCGCCGGCACAAGCAGGACGAGCCAATAGTGCATTCAATCTGATGTTGTTTATCGGCGCCTTCTCGGTGCAATGGGGGATAGGCTTGCTGATCGATATTTTTTCCAGCCTAGGCTGGGATGCTTCTGCTGCCATGCGCATGGCTTTCGCCTGTTATTTGCTGCTGCAATTATTTGCGCTGCTCATGTTCATCGCAGGCAAGCACCGAACTGCGCCCGTACTGAATGAATCGAATACCCTATGAAAGCATTGCTGAAAGTGCTGCCGCGCG
>CAIQLE010000170.1 GCA_903872555.1 uncultured bacterium | reverse complement strand
GAAAGCCAGCTTAAGCTTGGTGCCCACGCCATCGGTGCCGGCGACCAGCACCGGTTCGCGGAATTTTTTGCTGACTTCAAACAAGGCGCCAAAACCGCCTATGCCGGCCAGTACGCCTTCGCGCATGGTGCGTTTGGCGAAGGGCTTGATGGCTTCGACCAGGGCATCGCCAGCATCGATATCGACACCGGCATCGCGGTAAGAAAGTGAAACAGGAGACTTGGATGACATGTTGGGATCAGCAGCAGAAACGGTAGAATGAGGGCTTGCCATGTCGAAAACTCGACTGACCGGACGCTATTCTACCAAATCACCCTGCCCAGCCTGCACTCGATTAATGCCTATCTTCTCTCAACCCGAACAAAGACAGACCCTGCTCTGGCTGGCCGTGGCCGTAATCTTTGCTGTCATGCTGGTGCTGCTGGGACCGATACTGACGCCCTTTGTGGCGGCCGCCATCATCGGCTATGTGCTGAACCCGGCCGTGGACTGGATGGCAGAACGCCGGCTGCCGCGGGCGCTGGGCGCATTAGTGGCAATTATTACGCTGGGCTTATTGATTGCTGCGCTGGTGCTGATCGTGTTTCCGGTATTGACCGATGAACTGCCCCTGCTGAGAGAGCGCTTGCCTCTGTTGCTGGATAAATTTGATGATGCGGTCGGTCCCTGGTTGCGCCAGATGGGGCTGGGCGGGCATTTGGACAGCGCCGCTCTGCAGAAAATGATTGCCACCAAACTCGCGGCCGAGAATGGCATGGGCTCGGCCGTGGTGACCTGGCTGCGCGTAGGCGGCAGCGCACTCCTAGGATGGGTCGGCACTTTATTTCTGATACCGGTCGTATTGTTTTATTTGCTGCTGGACTGGCACCCCTTGTTTGCCCGGATTTCCGAAACGGTGCCGCGGCGCTGGATTAGCAAGGTGAGGGAAATGGCCACTGAGGTGGATGGCTTGCTGGCCCAATATCTGCGAGGCCAGCTGCTGGTGATGCTGTTGCTGGCTTCTTATTACTCGATAGGCCTGACGGTGGCCGGGTTTGATGTGGCGCTGCCTGTGGGTATGCTCACAGGTCTGCTGGTATTCATTCCTTACATAGGTTTCGGTCTGGGACTGTGTCTGGCAATTATTGCAGCCATCCTGCAATTCGATGGTGCTTACGGACTGGTGTCCATAGCAATTGTGTACGGCATAGGCCAGTTCCTCGAAAGCTTTTATCTGACGCCGCGTCTGGTAGGTGAACGCATAGGTCTGCATCCGCTGACGGTGATTTTTGCTCTGCTCGCCTTTGGACAATTATTTGGCTTTGTGGGCATATTGCTGGCCTTGCCGGCTTCGGCGATCTTGTCAGTTGGCTTTGGTCATTTGCGCCGCCATTACCTCAACAGCAGTTTCTATAATCAGTCATGAGGCAATTGCTGCTTGAATGGGGTCTGAGTCGCCCTCAGACACTGGACAGTTTTGTGGTCGGCAGAAATGCAGAACTGGCGGCACTGCTGCAGCATATTGCCCGGCGCGATGACACAACGCTGGATCAGCGCTTTGTGACGATCTGGGGTGAATCCGGTGCCGGCAAATCACATGTGCTGCAGGCGCTGTCTGCCTCCGGTGAGGCACTGTATCTGAACCCCGAGCATGCAGCTGCCGACTTTCTCTGGTCTGAATCGACCCGCCTCTATCTGATCGATGACAGTGAGCGCCTGTCTGAAGAGCAGCAGCATGCTGCTTTTGCTTTGTATAACCAAGTGCGCGAATTGGGAGGCGTGCTGATTGCGACGGCTGACAAGCCGCCTGCGCATCTGAATCTGCGTGAAGATTTGCGCACCCGTCTGGGCTGGGGTCTGATTTATCAGATCCACGGTCTGAGCGATGAAGAAAAGCTGGATGCTTTGTCACAATCGGCGCAGGCGCGCGGTCTGTCCTTGTCCGCCGGCGTGTTACCCTACTTGCTGACGCACTTCCGGCGCGACATGCAATCGCTGTCTGCAATGCTTGATGCGCTGGACCGATATTCGCTGGAGACCCAACGTCCCATCACGATGCCCCTGCTGCGCGAATTACTGCAACAGGGCGACACCCATGCTTAAGCAACCATGAACCTCGCACTATTTGATCTCGATAACACGCTATTGCCACTGGACTCAGACTATGAATGGGGCCAGTTTCTGGTCCGTCTGGGTGCGGTCGATCCGGTCGCTTTTACGGCGCGCAATGCAGAATTTTTTGCGCAATACCAAAACGGCACACTGAACCCGATTGAATATCTGGAATTCGCCTTCGGTACCTTGTCGCGTTTTTCGCGTGCGGAGCTCGATGCCTGGCATGCGCAATTTATGGAGCAAGTGATACGTCCTGCGATGCTTCCTGCCGCCTTTGGACTGGTGGAGCAACATCAGTCCGCCGGTGACGTCGTTGCCATCATCACGGCCACCAATCGTTTCGTCACAGGCCCGATTGCCAGTGCATTTGGTGTGGAGCACCTGATCGCTGCCGAGCCTGAGCTGGGTGCAGATGGCAGCATCACCGGTCGTCTGCTCGGCACGCCGCCTTTCGGTGCGGGCAAGGTCATCAACACGCAAGCATGGCTGGCATCGATGGGCATGGATTTCGGCAGCTTCGGTCGCAGCACTTTTTACAGTGATTCACAAAACGATATTCCCCTGCTCTCAGCCGTGACACATCCTGTCGCTACCAATCCCAATGCCACGCTTGCTGCCCATGCTCAGGCGCACGGCTGGCCCATACTGCATTTGTTTGATGATTAAGAAATTCATACGCCGCATACTCGGCACCACGCCCAAAACTCCCAAGCCTGCGGAGAACACTGAACCCCTGGTGTTTGGCCCTGAAGCGCATGGCATTGATCTGGATGATGTCTCATCCAATGCCATACGCGTGACGGAAACGCTGCAGCGCGCCGGCTTCGAAGCCTTCATCGTCGGTGGCGCTGTGCGTGATCTGGTGCTGGGACACAAACCCAAAGACTTCGATGTCGCAACCGATGCGACGCCAGATGAGGTGAAGCGTCTGTTCCGTCGTGCTTTCATCATCGGCCGCCGCTTCCAGATCGTGCATGTGATGTTTGGTCAGGACCTGATTGAAGTCACCACCTTCCGTGGCAGCTCCTCCAAAGAAGCGCCTAAGGATGAACATGGCCGCGTCCTGCGCGACAATACCTTCGGTGAACAGCACGAAGATGCCGAGCGCCGTGATTTCACGATCAATGCCATGTATTACGATCCGGATCGCGAAGAAATACTCGACTATCACGGCGGCATGCAAGACATACGCAACCGTACGCTGCGCATCATCGGCGTGCCGGAAGAACGCTATCGCGAAGATCCGGTGCGTCTGCTGCGCGTGGTGCGCTTCGCTGCCAAACTGGGATTTACCATCGCACCGGCCACCCGTGCGCCGATTGCCGTGATGGCACCCCTGATCAATAACGTGCCGGCGGCACGTGTGTTTGATGAAATGCTCAAGCTCCTCATGAGCGGCCATGCACTGGCCTGCCTGAAGCAATTGCGCAAAGAAGGTCTGCATCATGGCTTGCTGCCCCTGCTCGATGTGGTGCTGGAGCAGCCTCTGGGTGAGCGCTTCGTCACGCTAGCGCTGGCCAACACCGATGAGCGTATAGGTCAGGGTAAATCAGTCTCGCCCGGCTTCCTGTTTGCTTCCTTGTTGTGGCATCAGGTGCTGGAAAAATGGAATGCTTATCGCGCCGCAGGTGAGTACCCCATACCCGCACTGCATCTGGCGGCCGATGATGTGCTTGATGGCCAGACTGAAAAACTGGCGCTGCAGCGCCGTATCGCTACCGACATGCGGGATATCTGGGCCATGCAGCCACGCTTTGAGCGTCGCACAGGCAAAGCTCCTTACAAGCTGCTGGAACATCCGCGTCTGCGTGCCGGCTATGATTTCCTGCTCTTGCGCTGTGCATCGGGTGAAATTGATGAAGAACTCGGCGACTGGTGGACTGACTTTATGGAAAGCGATGGTCCCGCGCGTGAAACGCTGCTGAACCGTAAACCTGATGAGGGCAGCAGCGCCGCACCGAAACGCCGTCGCCGCCGTGGCGGCAGTGGCCGCAGCAAAAATGAAGGCCATAGCGGGGAATGAACCCGATGGTTGCGGCGTATATCGGCATCGGCGCCAATCTCGGCAATGCGGCGCTGACGGTGCGTGAGGCACTGACAGCGCTGCAACAGCTGCCACTGACTCAGCTCTCGGCCAGCTCTTCGCTGTATGGCAGTGCGCCTGTGGATGCAGGGGGCGATGATTTTGTGAATGCCGTGGCGCGGCTGGACACGCACATGGGGGCTGAGACCCTGCTGGCCGAGCTGCAAAAAATTGAACTCACTTTCGGGCGTGAACGGCCCTTTCGTAACGCGCCACGCACCCTGGACCTGGATCTGCTGCTGTACGGACAAGACGAAATCCACAGCGTCCGACTGGAAGTACCTCATCCGCGCATGACAGCACGCGCCTTTGTGCTGCTGCCGCTGCTGCAAATCGCACCCGACCTGCAGATCCCCGGCAAGGGGGTAGCCAGTGATTTTCTGCCCGGCTTACAGGATCAGCGCATCTGGCAACTCCCCGTTTCCCGCCAGGATCTGGCCTGACAGGCTTCTGCCTCTCAGTCAATGGTTGATCTGTCATGACAATCACGTATCATCATCGCCCATGAACTTCGACAAATACCGTTATATCGTCGTGGAAGGCCCGATCGGTGTCGGCAAGACCAGTCTTGCCCGCCGCATCGCTGCTGAAACCGGCGCTCAGGCGCTGCTGGAACAGCCGCAGGAAAACCCCTTCCTTGAGCGCTTCTATCGCGACTCGACACGCTATGCACTGCCCACACAGATGTTTTTTCTGTTTCAGCGCATGAATCAGTTACGCGACCTGACGCAGACCGATCTGTTCTCAGCTCCTGTGGTCTCTGATTTCCTGATCGATAAAGATCCCATCTTTGCGGCACTGACGCTGGCGGATGATGAGCTCAATCTGTATCACCAGTTATTTGAACATTTTAATCAGTCTGCACCACGTCCTGATCTGGTGATCTATCTGCAGGCGGCACCTGCGACACTGATAGAACGCATCAAGCGGCGCGGTGTGACCAGTGAAGCAGGTATCTCAGAGACCTATCTGGAACATCTGTGTGAAGGCTATAGTCGTTTTTTCCATCACTACGATGCCTCGCCCTTACTGATGGTGAATGCTGAACATTTGAACCCGATTGAAAACAGTGAAGATTTTGCCTTGCTGATGCAGCGTATTGCCAACATGCGCGGCAAACGTGAATTCTTCAGTCGCGGAGAATGAGTATGAGCGCTTACCTAAGCACCGACCCCAGCCTGACCCGCAAAAAAGTGACCCTCACCACGCTGGCGCAGATGCGCGAGAAGCATGAAAAAATCAGCATGCTGACTTGCTACGACGCGAGCTTTGCAGGCCTGATGGATCAATCCGGCATAGACACAATACTGGTCGGTGATTCTCTGGGGATGGTGGTTCAGGGGCATGACACAACCTTGCCTGTAACTGTTGCCGATATTGCTTATCACACCGCCTGTGTGGCCCGCGGCAGAAGTTCGGCCTTATTGGTCGCAGACATGCCGTTTGCTTCGTATGCTACGGTCGAACAGGCTTGTGACAATGCCGCCGTACTCATGCGTGCCGGCGCGGAAATGGTAAAACTCGAAGGTGGCAGCTGGCTGGCGCCCACGGTACACAGGCTGGTTGAACGTGGCATACCCGTGTGTGCACATCTGGGGCTGACGCCACAGTCAGTACATCAACTAGGTGGCTTTCGAGTGCAGGGCAAGACCGCGACAGCGGCAGCACAATTGATAGCAGATGCACTCGCCTTACAAGAAGCAGGAGCTTCGCTGCTGGTGCTGGAGGCCATTCCGGCAGCTCTGGCAGCGCAGGTGACGCAACAGCTGGCGATACCCACCATAGGCATAGGAGCAGGTGTGGATTGTTCAGGTCAGGTGCTGGTACTGCACGATATGCTGGGGGCGTTTCCCGGCCACCGTCCTAAGTTCGTGAAAAACTTCATGGAAGGCCAGAGCAGCATAGCAGGCGCGTTTCAGGCTTACGTAACAGCCGTGAAAGCCAAAAGTTTTCCGGCTGCAGAGCACTGCTTCTGATAATTATCTGATGCCTTGAAGACTTATGATGCCTTTAAGGCTTATCACGCCTTGAAGGTTTCTTAAGTCTTGAAAACTTCTTACCTACTGAAAGCTATCTGAGATCCTGTTGAAGTCAGGACGCAATATTTTCCTGACTTTCATAGCGCGCAAAACTCTCAGCCAATTGCGGCGCCAGCGATTCAGCATTACTGACCG
>CAIQLE010000169.1 GCA_903872555.1 uncultured bacterium | reverse complement strand
GCCGCCACCACCCATGCCGCCCGCACCGAAGCACAGGGGCGCATCAATGAACTGCAGCAAAAGAAAGCTGAACGTCAGCGTCAGAGTGCCGAAGACGCAATCTTTGACACCCTGAAAGAAACCAAGGCCTATGAAGATCTGGAGCGTCAGCTGCATGCAGTCAATGCCGAACTGCTGGACTTGCAGGGCAGGGCAGGTGATGCGGCGCGCCTGCGTCTACCGGATCAGGATCTGATGTTGCGACGCCGGCTGAGCGCAGAAAACAATCAGGGCGGATTGAATTCACTTGATCAGCTGGAGCAGGCAAAAATAGCGCAGGCCGATTACAACCAGCTGAGTGCCCAGAGCAGCCTGATACAGGAACGCTTGCGTACCGACGAAGAGCGAGCCGCGATTGCACAGTACAGCGGCGCGATGTCGGAACTGGAGATGATGCACAAAGTGTCGGACGCACGTCAGCAGGCCGTCAAAGATTTACAGGACATCGTGGTCCAGCAAGAGCTGGTGGCACAGGCCAGTGCCAATCCGGCCCTGATCAATCAGGCCAATGCAGCCCGCACGGCACTGGAAAAATTGCGCGCTGAAAGTAATCTGCTGGAACAAAAATTCCACTCCCTGTTTGTGGATAGTCTCAGTTCACCACTGACCGATTTTGTGCTCGGAACCAAATCCGCCAGCCAGGCCTTTAAAGCCTTTGCTGATACGGTGGTGAGCCAGATCACGCGCATGGCGGCACAGGCGGTGTCGGAACAGCTGTATCAGAAACTATTGGGTATGGGGCAGGCAGGACAGAATGCAGAAGGCGGCAACGGCGGTGCTGGTGCTAATGGCAATAATGGTGGCAATGGCGGCAATGGCGGCAATGGCGGCGGCGGATGGTTAGGCAGTTTCAGTCAGATGGTCAGCAACCTGGGCAGCCAGCTGTGGGGAGGCAATGGCGCTGGCAACCGGGCAGGCAGTGCAGCCAATCCACTGCCAGTATTTAACCCCAACAGCATTGATATGACCGCTCCGTATGGCGCTGCCGGGCCATCAATGTCGATTGCGGATCTGGCGAATTTTCCGGGGCTGGCCATGGGTGGTCCGGTCTCGGCACATCAGGCGTATTACGTGGGTGAGTTCGGCAAGGAAGTGTTTGTGCCCGAAGCGAACGGACGCATACTGCCGCGCTCTGGCATAGAGGGCAATACCAGCAACATCATCCACATCCAGCAGAACATCCCCAAAGACATGAGCCGCCAGAGTGCCAGTCAGCTGGCGGCAGATACGGGCCTGCAGGTCAATCGTGCACTGCGCCGACTGGGTTAGGGGATTGCCTGCATGAGCTTTCTCGAAACGCCACGCTTTCCGGACAACATCGCCTACGGTGCGAGTGCGGGGCCGGAGTTCCAGACCCGCATCATCCTGGTCAACAGTGGCCATGAATCACGCAATGTGAACTGGTCACAGGCAAGGGCACGGTTTGATGTCGGCCACAAAGGCAGGACACAGGCCGACACCGATGCCCTGATCGCTTTCTTCCGCGCGGTGAAAGGTCGTGCCCATGGCTTTCGATTTAAAGACTGGACCGATCATCACGTCAGTCTGGAACAGGGCAGCACCAGTAAACTGCCCGGACTGCGCTTGCAGTTACAGAAGACCTACCGCACAGGCACACTGAATGAAACACGCCGGATTACCAAGCCCGTGCCGGGAACCGTCGAGGTGCAAAGAAACGGGATCAGGCTGAGTCTGGGCACGGCCCCGGGGCAGATACAGATCGATGCCAGCAGCGGCATCCTGAGCATCACGGAAGACCGACGAGTGGCGATCGCGCAGATCAGCAATAGCGATCCCGGTGTCGTGACCACTTTCGATGCGCATGGATTGAATGACGGCGATGTGATTGATCTCATCACCGCTGCCGGCATGCGTGAACTCAACCAGGCCATCACCACCATCAGCCTGCTGTCGTCAAAGAGCTTTGCCATCGACATCGACACCACGGACTACGCTGTATACAGCAGCGGCGGTTTTGCGCTGCGAAGCGTGCAGCCGAATGAATCCCTGAGCTGGCAGGGCGAGTTTGATGTGCCCTGTCGTTTCGATACCGATCAGATGCAGATCGAGATCATCGACAAAGGCATCTATAGCTGGGGACAGATTCCATTGGTGGAGATACGCACGTGAAACAACTCACTGCTGATCTCATGACGCATCTGGCGTCGGAAGTGACGACGCTCTGCACCTGCTGGAAAGCGACATTGCAGAATGGTGAAGTGTTTGGTTTCACCGATC
>CAIQLE010000168.1 GCA_903872555.1 uncultured bacterium | reverse complement strand
TCCGTACTCTGTCCGTATTTTGTGCAGACGGGTATTAGCCAGTCACATAAAAACCGCCCCGATGATGTGCAATCTGATGCAGCGCCGACACTCAGTCAGCAGGTATCACAGGCCGTACTCGAAAAGGCAGTCACATCAGGCAAAGTCAGTGCGGCTGAAGTAGCTGAGCTCACCTTCGAGGCGATTCGAGACAATCAGTTCTACATTTATTCTCATCCTGCTGCCCTGGGTAATGTGCAGCGTCGCATGGAAGATATCGTCACCGGCGCTAACCCGGCTGATCCTTACGAAGCTGCGCCTCACATCCGTGAGAAATTGCAGGCCGGCCTAAAGATACGCAACTGATGGCTGCCACCATCAAGCCTCAGCAGTTTGCCAAGCTGCCGAACGGGCAGCGTCTGCATTACGCCAGCGCCGGCGAGCCTGGCAAACCCTTGCTGCTGTTCCTGCATGGCTTCCCTGAATTCTGGTACGCCTGGCATGAGCAGTTGCAGACCTTTGGCGGCGAGTATTTTGCGGTGGCACCCGATCTGCGCGGATTTAATCTGTCGGACATGCCTACCGAAGTCGAGGCCTATCATCCCAAACGCCTGCAGCAAGACATAGAAGAGCTGATCGCCTATCTCGGCTACGAACAATGCATTTTAGTGGCGCATGACTGGGGCGGGGCAGTGGCATGGAATCTCGCTATCGCACGCCCTGCGTTACTCAAAAAACTTATCATCATCAATGCAACCCATCCTGTCCCTTTTGCTGAAGGTCTGGCACACGATGCTGAGCAGCAGGCTGCCAGTGAGTACATGAACTGGTTGCGTGCAAAAGGTTCGGAACAGGCACTGGCCAAAGATGATTTCGCCCTGCTAGAAAAACTGATGCTCGGTTTGGGAAGTCAGGTCAGCTGGTTTGATCAGGCCACGCGCGAGCAGTATCACGCCTGCTGGTCACGC
Source organism: uncultured bacterium (assembly GCA_903872555.1). Classification (GTDB taxonomy): domain Bacteria; phylum Pseudomonadota; class Gammaproteobacteria; order Burkholderiales; family Burkholderiaceae_D; genus Pernthalerella. Next base: position 1,106 of record CAIQLE010000168.1, on the reverse strand, counting down.
GGTCTTACCGGTGGCGTGAATTACTATCGTTCCACACCACTGCATCCCCCTACAGACAAAGAGCCGGGCGCAGCCGCACTCTCACTCGACCCAGCCAAATTTCAATGTCATGTACCGGTCCGCGTAATCTGGGGCGAGCAGGACACAGCGCTCTTGCCAGCGCTGGTCGATGCCATGCCGCGCTTTGTCAGTGATCTTAAAATCCATCGCTTGCCGGATGCCAGTCACTGGGTCGTGCATGAGCAACCACAAAAAATCAATCAATTATTGGCGCAGTTTTTAGCTGAATAAATTATGGCAAGACAGGATTTTTCTTTTTCTCATGCACTCCGCGTGCGCTGGTCTGAAGTGGATATGCAAGCCATTGTTTTTAATGGCAATTATCTGAATTACTTTGATGTTGCCTTTACTGAGTACTGGCGTGCCACTGGTCTGCCAGATGTCATCGCTCAGTCGCAAGCTGGCCTTGAACTCTTTGCACGTAAAGCCGTGATTGAATATCATGCACCGGCACGCTTCGACGACATGCTTGACATAGGCGTGCGTTGCTCTGAACTGGGACGCAGTTCCATGCGCTTCGTACTGGAAATTTTCAAAGGAGATGAATTATTAGTCTCCGGTGAAATGTTGTACGTACATGCCGACAGCCGTTTGCGTAAAAGCGAAGCTTTGCCAGATGACTGGCGCAATGTCTTCATCCGCTTTGAAACTGGATTGCCCGTCAAAGTATGAACGTGAGAGTTGTAACCGGTGACTGGGCCAGCCTGCGCGAGCAAGCACAGGTATTGCGTACGGAAGTGTTCATCCTCGAGCAAGGCGTACCCGTTGAACTGGAATGGGACGAAGACGATGAACTCAGCATTCATGCGATTGCTTACGATGAAGCAGGTTCGGCTGTAGCCACAGGCAGATTACTGCCTGATGGTCATATAGGTCGTATGGCAGTGCGCAAATCAGCGCGCGGCAGAGGGGTTGGACAATGGGTGCTTCAGGCCTTGATTGAAGAAGCGCGCCGAACAGGACATGAATCGCTGGTGCTGCATGCACAGGTGCATGCTTTAGGTTTCTATGCGAAGCATGGCTTTGTGGCTGAGGGTGAGGAGTTT
>CAIQLE010000167.1 GCA_903872555.1 uncultured bacterium | reverse complement strand
TCAACTGATTATTTTTTTATGTGTCTGAATCTTTTATAAAACCATGGATACTGACGAGCTACCTGTGATGAGTTTTTTCGAACGCTACCTGACGCTATGGGTAGGTCTGTGCATCATTGCAGGCATCGCACTGGGACAGTTTTTTCCATCAGCCTTCAAGCTGATAGGCAGCATGCAAGTGGCGCAGGTAAATCTGCCTGTGGGTGTGCTGATCTGGGTCATGATCATCCCCATGCTGGTCAAAGTGGATTTCAGTGCACTGCACGAAGTGCGTCAGCATGTGCGCGGCATAGGGGTGACCTTGTTTGTCAACTGGCTGGTGAAGCCGTTTTCCATGGCCTTGCTGGGCTGGCTTTTCATACGCCACTGGTTTGCCCCATGGCTTCCTGCAGAACAGATCGACAGCTATATTGCCGGACTGATCTTACTGGCCGCAGCCCCTTGTACAGCGATGGTGTTTGTCTGGAGCCGCCTTACCGGTGGTGATCCTCTGTTCACGCTCTCGCAAGTGGCACTGAATGACAGCATCATGGTGTTTGCCTTTGCTCCGCTGGTGGCCTTCCTGCTCGGACTGTCTGCGATTGTGGTGCCCTGGGATACGCTGGTGACATCGGTGCTGCTATATATCGTCATTCCCGTGATCTTCGCGCAGATCTGGCGCAAAGCCTTACTGAAACAGGGACAAGATTATTTTGATGTGATGATGATGAAGATCGGTCCCTGGTCCATTATGGCTTTGCTGGGCACGCTCATCCTATTGTTTGCGTTTCAGGGTGAGGCCATTCTCAAGCAGCCACTGGTGATTGCGCTGTTAGCGGTGCCTATCCTGATTCAGGTCTTGTTGAATTCTGCGCTGGCCTACTGGCTCAATCGCAGACTGGGTGAATCCCATCAGGTGGCCTGCCCCTCTGCCCTGATCGGCGCATCGAATTTCTTTGAACTGGCGGTCGCTGCGGCCATCAGCCTGTTTGGTTTTGAATCCGGCGCGGCACTGGCGACCGTCGTGGGTGTATTAATTGAAGTGCCCGTCATGTTGCTGGTAGTGCGCGTGGTGAACAGCAGCAAAGATTGGTATGAATCAGGGCTGCCGTCTGCATGAACATCCCTTGCAGCGAGTTTCAGTCAGCCGCCTGCCTCAGGCTAATTTCAACACTCTGGCGCTGCCTGGAAACTGGATTGTGAACTGACTGCCCTTGCCGGGCTGAGATTCTACTTGCAGGCTGGCGTTATGCCGCATCAGTACATGCTTGACGATGGCCAGACCCAGACCTGTGCCCTGGGTTTCGCGTGAGCGGCTTTTATCAACGCGGTAAAAACGTTCGGTCAGACGCCCTATATGCTCGGGCAAAATTCCCAGGCCATTATCTTCTACGGTAAATCTCGGGCCTGCTTCAGCGTCTCTCCAATGCAAAGTGATGCTGCCGCCTTCAGGGGTATAGCGCACGGCATTCGAAACCAGATTGCTGATGGCGCTGCGCAGTTCATCCGGGCTGCCTTTCACATCAGGGCCATTAAATTCCAGCTTTATTGCATGGCGGCCACCTGATAAAGCCTGAGCTTCTGCCTTGATTTGCTCCAGCATGGCATGCATATCCAGCAGCTCTTCACGCACCGGATATTCTATGGATTCCAGACGTGTCAGCGCCAGCATATCCTCCACCCGACTCTGCATACGCTTGCCTTGCTCTGCCATCAGCTTCAGATGTTGCTGGCGTATGGAAGGATCGAGGTCTGGCTCGGACATCGCGATTTCGAGGAAGCCATTGATCACGGTCAGCGGTGTGCGCAATTCATGCGAAGCATTGGCAATAAAATCGCGCCGCATGCGCTCCAGCCTGTCGAATTCAGTCACATCATGCGAGACCAGAATCTGGCGCCGGTTTTCGAAGGGGATCAGGCGCACGATCAGTTTGCGCTCGCCCAGCGTCAGCGTCAGCGGCTCTTCGTAACGCCCTAAGATAATGTAATCAATGAAATCCGGACTGCGGATCAGATTGGTGACGCGCATACCGGTGTCTGTCGCCAGCGATAAACCCAGTTGCTTTTCAGCGACGGGATTACACCACTCCAGAAACAGCACATCGTCCATAATGACCACGCCATCCGGCAACTGGCTCATAGCCTGACGAAAGCGTGACAGCCATTCGGCCAGCTCATTGCGGTTTTTCTGGTCTTCGCGGCGCAGACGATACAGCTTGGCAAAGATCTCGGTCCAAGAGCCCCAGCCGTCACTCAGGCGTACTTCTTCAGGGTTATCCAGCCACAGTGAGAGTTGATACATGTAGCGCAGCTGCGTGATCACCATCGCAGTCAACACTAACAGCGCCAGTATCAGGCCACTCTTCAGGTCCCAGACGTAATAGCCCGCCAGGCCGGTTGCGAAAACAAGCGCAAAGCGTACCGCGACCGGTATCCAGAACAGTGATCTTGGGCTCATGCAAAAATGGAATTATTTTTCAGACAGCATGTAGCCTACACTACGAACGGTCTTGATGAGGGAATCTGCGCCACCTAATGCTTTGCGCAAACGCAGCACATGCACGTCGACGGTTCTTTCCTCTAATACAGCGTGATCGCCCCAGACTTTATCCAGTAACTGGCTGCGGGTAAAGACCCGCTCCGGATGGGCAATCAGAAATCTCAGCAACTTGAATTCAGCATGCCCGATCTCGATCTGGGCATCATTCACGCTGACGCGGCAACTCACAGGATCTAGTCTCAGAGCACCGACCTGCATTTCAAGTTCGGCATGTTCAGGTGTTTTGCGGCGTATCAAAGCTTTGATACGGGCATTCAATTCACGCGGAGAAAATGGCTTGGTGATGTAGTCATCTGCGCCCTGCTCAAGACCCGCCACCTTGTCTTCTTCCATGCTCTTGGCGGTCAGCATGATGATAGGCAGGGTGCTGAAATTGCGGTCACTGCGTATGCGTGAGAGCAGACGCAGACCCGACTGATCCGGCAGCATCCAGTCCAGCAAGATCAGTTGTGGGCGCTTGTTCTGCAGGTAGTCCCAGGCCTCTGCCGTGCTGTGAACAGCATCGACTTCCCAGCCAGCGGCCTTTAAGGAAAAGGACACCAGCTCGACAATTGCCATCTCATCTTCAACGATGAGGATAGTCGGTAGTGCCGTGGCCATGAATTATTCTGGATTCCGTTAAAAATACACGCAGTATTATTTTAAAAACAATTACACCACGCCCTGCTGCGTTACCGCGTAATCGGTATGGCGTATATCCTTGCCTTCTACGATGTATACCACGTATTCAGCAATATTTTTAGAATGGTCGCCGATACGCTCTATCGCCTTGGCCACCCAGAGTGTGTCCAGTGATGCCGAAATGGTGCGCGGGTCTTCCATCATAAAGGTAATGACATTGCGCATCACGCTGCGAAACTCGCTGTCGATTTTTTCATCTTCCACAATCAGGCGCGTCGCCTGCTTCTGGTCAAGACGCGCAAAGGCATCCAGCGAGTTGTGCAGCAGACGTCCGGCTGAATCAGCCATGATGCGCACGGTTTCTTCGTGCTCTATAGGTGCCAGACCGCGCTGTTGCATGGCGCGCGCAGCACGGGCAATCTTAGTGGCCTCATCACCCACACGCTCCAGGTCTGTGATGACCTTGATGGTGGCCATGACGGTGCGCAAATCATTCGCTGCCGGCTGACGCTTGACGATCAGGTGGCTACAGGCGTCATCCAGCGACACTTCCATCTGATTGACTTCATCATCGGCTGCAATAATACGTTCAGCCTCTTGTGCATTGAGGGTGCGAAAGCAATTCATCGCATCATAGAACTGCTTTTCCACCAGACCACCCATCTGCAATACGCGTGAGCGTATCGCTTCAAGATCTTGCTCATACTGTCGGGATGAATGTTCTGCGGGGGCCATGAAAATCTCCTTATCTATAGCTTGCGGCAACGTGTGGCGTCAGTTCAGCCAAAACGGCCGGTAATGTAATCCTGAGTTTCTTTTTTGCTCGGATTCAGGAAGATTTTATCTGTCTCGCCAAATTCAACTAATTCACCCAGATACATATAGGCGGTGAAATCCGAGCAGCGTGCTGCCTGCTGCATATTATGGGTGACGATAGCGATCGTATAGTCTTCTTTCAATTCGCTGATCAGCTCTTCGATCTTCACGGTAGAAATCGGATCCAGCGCCGAGGTCGGTTCATCCAGCAACAAGACATCCGGCTTGACGGCGACACCGCGCGCTATGCACAGACGCTGCTGCTGACCACCTGACAGGGACAGGCCGCTTTTATTCAGCTTGTCTTTCACCTCACCCCAGAGTGCGGCTTTGTTGAGCGCCCATTCGACACGCTCATCCATCTCGCCGCGCGACAGGTTTTCGTACAGGCGCACACCGAAAGCGATGTTGTCGTAGATTGACATAGGAAAAGGTGTGGGCTTCTGAAAAACCATACCTATCTTGGCGCGCAAGACATTCAAGTCCACTTTAGGCTCAAGTATGTTCTCACCGTTATAGATGATCCTGCCTTCGGCACGCTGACCAGGATACAGGTCATACATGCGGTTCAAAGTGCGCAGCAATGTCGACTTACCGCAACCTGAAGGGCCAATAAAGGCCGTCACTTTTTTCTCAAAAATATCCAGATTGATCTGCTTCAGACCCTGAAAAGCACCGTAGTAAAAATTCAGGTCTTTCACTTGTATCGTGGCCGGCACAGCATTCACTGCAGGCGCATCCATCACAGCGGAGGTCATCATGGTTTATTCCTATGCATTATTCTTGGTAGTTCTCACCAGCAGTCGCGACACGATATTCAGGCCAAGTACGCTGAAGGTAACGAGCAGTGCGCCACCCCAGGCAAGCTCACGCCAGTTGTCATACGGGCTCATCGCAAACTGGAAAATCACGACCGGCATATTGGCCATAGGCGAATTCATGTCGGCTGTAAAAAACTGATTGTTCAGTGCAGTAAACAGCAAGGGTGCTGTCTCTCCCGAGATTCTGGCGACGGCGAGCAGGACACCGGTCATCACGCCTGCCTTGACAGCACGCAGGCGCACCAGAATCGCCACTTTCCAGCGCGGCGCGCCGAGAGCAAAGGCCGCTTCACGCAGACTGTTAGGCACCAGTGCCAGCATATTGTCTGTAGTGCGCACGACGACGGGAATCGCAATCAGGGCAATCGAAAAACTACCGGCCCAGCCAGAAAAATGGCGCACATTCGCGACATAGATCGCATACACAAATAAGCCGATCACGATCGATGGCGCCGACAACATAATGTCCGTCACGAAGCGCGTGATCTGAGCGAATTTACTTTCCTGACCATATTCAGCGAGATACATGCCAGCAAAGATGCCTATCGGTGTACTGATCAGTGTGGCTGTGGTCACCATCATCAGGCTGCCTATGATGGGATTCATCAGACCGCCACCTTCACTACCCGGCGCAGGTGTCGTCTTGGTGAACATGTCCAGATGAATAGCACTCAAACCATTAATAACCAGTACTGCAAGTATCCACAGCAAAAATGCCACGCCTATGATCATAGCTGTCACGGACAGTGCTATGCCTGCCCTGTGCTGCCACAGACGACGGCGATAGATGGGGTTATCGGCTCTGAGGGTATTGGTCTGCATTATTTCGCTCCCTCGCTTTTAGCCATATTCGCCAGCATGACTTTGGCTGCTGCCAGCACGAAGAAGGTAATCACAAACAAAATCAGTCCGAGTGCAAACAGCGAAGACATATGCAGACCTGCTTCTGCTTCTGCAAATTCATTGGCAAGCGTGGATGCGATACTATTGCCCGCTGCGAACAGCGACCAGGATAATTTGTGTGCATTACCAATCACAAAAGTAATCGCCATGGTCTCGCCCAGAGCGCGTCCCAGTCCCAGCATCACACCACCCACCACACCGATGCGTGTATACGGCAGCACAATCTTGCGCACCACTTCCCAGCGGGTACAGCCGAGTGCATAAGCTGATTCTTTCAGCACTGCAGGGCAGGTTTCAAAGACATCACGCATGACGGAGGCGATGAAAGGAATGATCATCACCGAGAGAATTAAACCGGCTGTCAGTATGCCTATGCCCATCATAGGGCCTTGAAACAAGGCGCCGATAAAGGGCAACTCACCCAGGGTGGCCTGCAACAAGGGTTGTACGTGATCAGCAAACAGCGGGGCAAAAACAAACAAACCCCACATGCCGTAAATAATACTGGGCACACCTGCCAGTAACTCGACGGCTGTACCCAGTGGACGCTTCAGCCAGGCTGGGCATATCTCGGTCAGGAATAAGGCAATGCCGAAGCTCACAGGGAAAGCAATCAACAGAGCAATGAAGGAAGTAATCAGGGTGCCTGAGATGGCAATCAGTGCGCCATATTCATCATTCACCGGGTCCCATTCAACACGGGTCACAAAGCCAGGGCCGAAATGTTCGAGCGCCGGCCAGGCACCGATAATCAGGGATGCAACGATGCCCGCCAACATGAGCAGCACCAGTGCGGCAAAGCCAAAGGTGAGTTTGTGGAAAACAAAATCCTGCCAGCGTGCAGAGCTGGCATCGATGGACGTGGTCGGCCGAGATCCAGCTGCGGTCTGGACGTGCTGAAGGGTAGCGCTCATGGAAGACCGAGCCTCGCGATGCAAAAAGGGAAAGTGAGATGTAGACACAAGATCTACTTTATCGCCGGATTATGACACCGATATTACACTTCACATCTGCACAAACCGAGCCGGCTTATCATCTTGAAATGAATGCTGCCAGTCCGCAGTCTTCTCAGGTATTTCGCCTTGGATAACCTTCAGCAGTAATCCTGATCCAGACCTGATCTTTCTCTGGTTCCGACATAAAAACCCACTCTGCCACTTCCGCCACAGTGCGCCCGCATCCCCGACAGACATCATCGAAGGTAGTGGAGCACACCGCCACACAGGGTGTGTCGGGTCGTTCAGCGTGGTCTTGCATAGAGAAAAAACGCGGCCTGAGCGCGTGAAGCGCGCTGGCCGCATTGCTTTAGTAGAAGGAGTCGGATTATACGATGCGCTTGGCCGGATCGAGCAGACAGGCGTCGGGGCTGGCTTCGAGCTGAGCCGCTTCCTTGGCTTTGCCCACTTGCATCAGCTCAGGCATGGCGACATTGTTCTTCACCGCCGTCATTTCAGCCAGTATCGATATCGCAATTTCTGAGGGTGTTTTGCTGCCTATGTAGATGCCTATAGGGCCATGCAATTTGCTCAGTTGTTCGGGTGTGACATCAAATTCCAGCAGACGCTCGCGGCGCTTACTGTCATTGGTGCGCGAACCGATAGCGCCGACATAGAAAGCCTCAGATTTCAGGGCCTCCATCAATGCCAGATCATCCAGCTTGGGGTCATGTGTGAGTGCGATGACGGCTGAACGGCTGTCCAGCTTCATTTCTGCCACCAGATCATCCGGCATGGCATGCACCACTTGCACACCTTCGACATGCCAGCCTTCGCGATATTCTTCGCGCGGATCACACACCGTCACGGCGTAATCCATGCCGACAGCGATCTGCGACAGGAAACGCGACAGCTGACCGGCACCTATGATCAGCAAACGCCAGCGCGGACCATGTATCGTGGTGAGCGCAGATTCAGACACCTGCAGACTCATACCTGCTTTGGCAGCACTGAGTGTCACCGCACCGGATTGCAAATCGAC
>CAIQLE010000166.1 GCA_903872555.1 uncultured bacterium | reverse complement strand
AGGCGACCTACCGGTGTCTTGCGTATATGCTGAATCTCCAGAAAATCGATCACCTCTTCGACTTTAATCCGATGGGCAATTTCTTCGCGCTGCGCAGGGCCCAGATACAAGGCCTGCATCAGGAAATTCGATTGCATTTTAAGATTGCGGCCGGTCATGATGTTGTCGAGCACCGTCATGCCCTTGAACAGCGCAATATTCTGGAAGGTGCGCGCAATGCCGCTTTTGGCCGCGGCAAAAGTGTCCATGTCGTGCCTGTGTTCGCCGCGGTAAATGATCTCGCCTTGTTGCGGACGATACACACCATTGATGACATTCAGCATTGAACTTTTGCCGGCACCATTCGGGCCGATGATGGCGCGTATCTCATGCTCGCGCACATCAAATGAAATATCGGTCAGCGCTTTGACGCCACCGAAGGCCAGCGAAATATGCTTCAGCTCAAGAATGACTTCGCCTGTGCGGCGGCTGTGTTGAGTGGATTCGTTCATGCGGCTGCCTTGCCATTGATGCAGAAGATGGTGACGTCGCGTATCTGCAGATCGGCGCTGATCACTCCCTGCCGGCCATCTTCAAATTTCACCTGGGTTTCTATGAACTGATGCGCATGACCTGCGTACAACGCCTCGATCAGCACGGCATATTTTTCTGCGATAAAGCCGCGTCTGACTTTGCGGGTGCGGGTCAGCTCGTCATCATCCGGATCCAGCTCTTTATGCAAAATCAGGAAACGATGAATCTGTGAGCCGGCGAGTAGGGTATCTTGTGCAAGATCTTCATTCACTTTTTCTATGCAATCGGCAATCAGTTCGTAGACGGCAGACTGGCTGGCCAGATCGGCGTAGCCGCTGTAGGCCAGATTGCGCCGCTCAGCCCAGTTGCCTACGGCTTCCATATCGATATTGATGAACACATTACAGGCCGTGCGTCCGTCACCAAAGGCGACCGCCTCTTTGATAAAGGGGAAGAATTTCAGTTTGTTCTCTATGTATTTAGGCGCGAACAGTGTGCCGTCGGCCATTTTGCCCACATCTTTGGCGCGATCGATAATTTTCAGATGGCCATCGCTATCGAAAAAGCCCGCATCGCCGGTATGAAAAAATCCCTCGGCATCAATCGCTTCAGCAGTGTCTTCAGGTTTTTTGTAATAGCCCACCATCAGACCCGGCGAGCGCACCAGCACTTCGCCATGCGCAGCAATCTTCACTTCCACGTTCGCCATCGGGCGACCTACGGTATCCAGCTTCACATCGCCTGAGCCTTGCATGCAGACGGTGACGCAAGTCTCGGTCATGCCATACAACTGTTTGAGGTTGATGCCGATAGAACGATAGAAGTCGAACAGATCGGGACCGATTGCTTCGCCGCCGGTATAGGCAACCTTGATGCGCGACATGCCCAGCACATTTTTCAGCGGGCCGTAGACCAGCAGATCACCCATTGCATACAGGACTCTGTCGGTGATTGATACGCCGCCTTTGCCATCGAGAAGCTTCAGGCCTGCGCGGCGTGCCACCTTCATAAAATAATGGAACATCGCACGCTTGATGAAGCTGGCATCTTCGATGCGTATCATCACTTGCGTCAGCGTGTTTTCATACACACGAGGCGGACCGAAATAATAAGTCGGTCCGATTTCACGCAAGTCGGTGCCTACGGTGACAGGTGATTCAGGACAGTTCAGACAGAAGCCGGCAATATTCGACAGCGCATAGGAATATAAGAAATCACCAACCCATGCGAGTGGCAGATAGCACAGCACCTCATCACTGGCCGATACATTGTCGAATGCAATCAGGGTATTGCCAGTGGCAATCATCGCGGCATGTGAGTGACAGACGCCTTTGGGCTTGCCGGTGGTGCCCGAGGTGTAGAGGATGACGGCGATATCGCCCGTGACACCCGCATCGACTTCTGTTTGGAAAAAAGCAGGATGCGTCTCAGCATGGTGACGCCCGAGAGCTTGCACACCGTCAAAGGCGTGCACGCCGTCCTGCTGGTAATTGCGCAGTCCGCGACCATCGTCATAAATGATATGGGACAGGCTCGCGCCACCTGAGCCGTCTGACAGGCTGTTGCGTATCTCTAAGAGTTTATCGACTTGTTCCTGATCTTCGACGATGGCGAAATCTATGCCGGCATTCTGTAGCACATAGGCCATGTCAGCTGCCGGCGCGTCCTGATACAGAGGCACGGCCACACCGCCCAGCGCTTGCGCTGCGGCCATGGCCCAATACAGTCGGGGACGGTTGTCACCAACGACAGCGAGGTTCATGCCGCGCTTAAATCCCAGGGCTGCCAGTCCGCAAGCCAGTAGCCGTACTTCTTCAGCGACCTGTGACCAGCTAGTGGTTTGCCAGATGCCTAGATGCTTTTCGCGAAAGGCAGGGCTTGTAGGGTGCAGGCGAGCATGCTGCTGCATTAACCGGGGGAATGTGTCCTCCGGCCGGGTGTCCTTCTCCAACATCGGCTGTCTCTGTAATTTTTTTAGGATGCCGGTCGCCGTATAGCCTGGTCGCCGGTGTTTGTCGCAATGATAGCCGCCCTGAGTGTTTTCTAAGCGCATGTCGGTGATATTTATTGAAAATTTTTATGCCGCAATGCAGCAACAGAGCGTGTTGCATTGCGATATCTGCGGCCACAGGATCAAGCGTCTGGCCGCTGCTTATGTTGACGTAGATTTTTCCCTTCATCAATGCGCGATCGCAATCCTCGGAACTGATCACTTTCAGGCACAGTCAACCAGAGTGTTCTTGTGCCACGTGCCTATGCGCCCCTTCCAGGTTTCATTACGATTTATCTTTCCGCTCGCTGTCGTCCTGGGCTGCTTTGCCTTGCTGGTGCTGCCGCTGGTGGATGATCTGACGCAGCGCTGGTTTTTACGCGATCTCGATGCCCGTTCACAAATGATCTCGGCATCCTTGCATGACCCACTGCTGGATCTCGTTACTTTGCAGGATGCTGAAAGCATACGTGCCTTGTTTGATCGTACGCTGAGTGACGCACATATACGTGCCATTGCAGTGTGTGATGTGTCTGGAAAACTACTTTTTCACAGCAGTGATCTGCCATCACAGATGAATTGTCATGGCGGTGCAGACAAGGATTTACGCATTAATGAAAGCGTGCTGGCCGAGGATGGCGTGACCATCGGTAAATTGATACTGGCGCAAGACATACGTTTTATTGAAGGGCGTGCAACAGAGTTCAGAAATTATTTGTTTGCGATATTTTTGTTGATGTTTATCGTCATCTCTGCCCTCGGCGCATGGATGGCCCACTGGAGCTGGCGCGACTGGGTTGATTCATTAAAAAATCTGATGCGCAGAGAATCTGTGGCACAGGGTGCTGTCAGCGCGCCACCGGAATTCCGGCCTCTGATGGGTGACTTGCGCGCCATGCTGCATGAAATGAATGTAGAGCGGCGCACGCAGCAAAATTCTCCTCAGTCATGGACACCGGAAAAATTACGCTCACTCCTGCATGATGAACTAGCAGGCGATCAGGTGCTGGTGGTCTCGAATCGCGAACCCTACATACATGAATACAGCGAACAAGGCATCATCGTGCGCCGGCCGGCCAGTGGTTTAGTGACCGCGGTTGAGCCTGTGATGCGGGCCTGTTCCGGCACCTGGATTGCGCATGGCAGCGGTTCAGCCGACAGAGCGACAGTCGATGCCCATGACCGGGTCGCTGTGCCGCCCAAAAAGCCTGCCTATACCCTGCGCCGTGTCTGGCTGAGTGAGGAAGAAGAGCGTGGCTATTACTATGGTTTTTCGAATGAAGGTTTGTGGCCGCTGTGTCATATGGCGCATGTGCGTCCGTTGTTTCGCACCAGTGACTGGGAGCAGTATGTCGCCGTGAATCAGCGTTTTGCTGAAGCCGTGGTGGCCGAGGCGCACACCGATGATCCGGTGGTGCTGGTGCAGGATTATCACTTCGCCCTGCTGCCGCGCATGGTGCGCGAAAAAATGCCCAAGGCAACCATCATCATGTTCTGGCATATACCCTGGCCCAATCCTGAATCTTTTGGTATTTGCCCCTGGCGCGAAGAATTGCTGATTGGCCTCTTGGGCAATACCTTATTGGGATTTCATACCCCCTTTCATTGCAAAAATTTTCTTGAAACAGTCGACCGTTATCTGGAAACGCGGATTGAACATGAGGCATCCACCATTTCCTATGGCGGTGAGCTGACGGAAGTGGAGCCTTATCCGATCTCTATTGCATGGCCTGAAGCAGATGCCAGTCTTGATCTGGTGCTTTGTCGTGATGAAGTGCGCAAGGAACTGGCACTGCCTCCCGGCCATCAACTGGCATTGGGCGTAGACAGGCTGGATTACACCAAGGGCATCGTGGAGCGCTTGCAGGCAGTCGATCGTATGCTGGAAATGCACGCCGGTTTGGCAGGCAAATTTTCACTCTTACAGATTGCGGCGCCGAGCCGGTCATCGCTGGATGAATATAAAACGCTTGAGGTACGTGTGCGCAAGCTGGCATCCGATATCAATCATAAGTATGCCAATGCTGTCGCCCCGCCCATTTTGCTGCGGGTCGAGCATTTTGATATGGATCAGCTGGCGCGATTTTATCGCGCCGCTGATGTCTGTATGGTGACCAGTTTGCATGACGGAATGAATCTGGTGGCCAAGGAATTCATTGCGGCCCGTGATGATGAATCCGGTGTGTTGATACTGTCGCAGTTCACCGGTGCCGCGCGTGAACTGCACGAAGCCCTGATCATCAATCCTTATCACATAGAGCAGGGTGCGCAAGCTCTGCAGCGTGCACTGACCATGCCACTGCCAGAGCAGCGCGAGCGTATGCGCAGCATGCGCAGCATCGTGCGTGATTTCAATGTCTATCGCTGGGCGGGTCTGATGCTGCTGGATGCAGCACGTTTGCGCAGACGGCAGCGAGTGAGCGAGAAAATTCATTCTCATAGCAAGCAAACATTACGGCGCGCCCTATGACGGACTTATTTTCAGCTGCCGGAGTACAGGCCCTGCGTGAGTTTTCAGCTGCGCCACTGATCTGTCTGTTTGATTTTGACGGCACGCTGGCGCCGATAGAGAAAGATCCTATGCAGGTTTTTTTGCCGCTGATAGTGCAGCAAAAGCTGCAGGCTCTGCAGCGTTTCGTGCGCGTAGGAATCGTAACAGGACGCGCTTTAAAGGACCTGCGTTCAAGGCTGGGATTTGTGCCTGATTATTTGATAGGTAATCACGGCATCGAAGGGATCATGGACTGGGAAAGCCGGACCTTAAACTTCCCCGCTCAGTGCGCGCTCTGGGCTGAGCAGTTGGGTGCGGCCATACAGCTCATCGATCCTGCCATCTGGATAGAAGATAAGCACTACTCTTTGTCAGTGCACTTTCTGCAGGCCAGAGATGTTCAGAATGCCAGGCAGCAGCTCAGCTTGCTGATTGCGCAGCTGGAGCCTGCGCCACGTGTCATTCCGGGAAAAAATGTATTCAATCTGATCCCCGCAACAGCGATGGACAAGGGGCAGGCGGTCGTGCAGCTCTTGCTGCAGGCGCAGGTGGCGCATGCGATTTATGTGGGCGATGATGTGACGGATGAAGATGTGTTTCAGTTGCATCATCCCGATATTTTCACGGTACGCGTTGGTCGCGGCGTGCAGAGTGCAGCAGCTTTTTTCATTCCGGATTATCAATATATAGGTGACTTGCTGGACTTGCTGCTCTCATCTCTTAATCAGCACAACACGCGCTCTTCTGATGGCAAGCCTTAAAAATGAATAAGCTCGAACTTGGCATGATAGGTAATTCTCGCACCAGTGCCTTAATCGACACGAGTGCAAAAATTGTCTGGTGGTGCTATCCGCATTTTGACAGCAACCCCTTGTGCT
>CAIQLE010000165.1 GCA_903872555.1 uncultured bacterium | reverse complement strand
CTGGATTGCCCGCATTACACGCGACCTGAAGTGTATGGAGACGCGAAAGTGCCGGAGATTTTGTTGGGCGGTCATCACGGCGACATCGCTAAATGGCGGCGCGAACAGTCACTGATGGCGACGCAGCAGAAGAGGCCAGAACTGATCATCAGCGCGCGCGATGCAGGATTACTGAGCAAGGCCGATGAGGCCTTTCTGAAAAAACTGGATAAGTAGTAAGCAGTAAGCAGCAACTGGCACATTCATCAACGCCAGCGCAGTACAGGCACAAGCCTGATTTTTTAACCACCATCCTCTACCGGGCACAACAGCAGTTCAAGCGCAGTCACAGGCGCCGGCAAGATGGCTAAGGAGCTAACATGGATCTGATCCAACAACTCGAGCAAGAAGAAATTGCACGTCTCAGCAAGAAAATCCCTGAGTTCGCACCTGGCGATACCGTCATTGTGAGCGTCAACGTCGTTGAAGGAACCCGTAAGCGCGTTCAGGCTTATGAAGGCGTCGTGATTTCCCGTCGGAACCGTGGTCTGAATTCGAACTTCATCGTTCGTAAGATCTCGTCGGGCGAAGGCGTTGAGCGTACTTTTCAGCTGTACTCCCCACTGATCGCATCGATCGAAGTCAAGCGCCGTGGTGATGTACGCCGCGCCAAGCTGTACTACCTGCGTGAGCGTTCGGGCAAATCGGCACGTATCCGCGAAAAGCTGCCAGCGCGTCGCGTCGCGGCTGCTCCTGCTGCGGAGTAATCGCGTTTGCGCACGACAGAAAAGGGCACCCATGGGTGCCCTTTTTTCTTTTTGAAAAATAGATGAACAGTCCCGTTTTTGATCCTATGCAGGCGCAGATCGATGCCCTGGCTTCTGAGGCGCCTGTGCCGGCCTCAAGGCTGGTGCCTGACTGGTTGCGTTCACGCTTTCGTGAGCCGCCTTCCTGGTCGCCCGAATTCAGCAGTGATCTCGCCTGGGATGTGAGTAGCAGACCTCTGGTGCCGGCGGCCGTGCTGGTGCCACTGGTGGTGCGTGAGGAAGGATTGACCTTGTTGCTCACCCTGCGCACATCGCATTTGCATGACCATGCCGGTCAAATCAGTTTTCCTGGTGGTCGTGTCGATCCTGAGGATAGTGATGCGATTGCGACTGCCTTGCGTGAGACAGAAGAAGAAATCGGACTCGCGCGCCGCCATATCGAAGTCATAGGAACGCTACCGGAATATCAGACCGGGACAGGGTTCAGCGTGACGCCTGTTGCGGCGCTGGTGCATCCACCCTTTGATCTGGCTGCTGATGAATTCGAAGTCGCAGAGATTTTTGAAGTGCCTTTGGCCTATCTGATGAATGGCGAGAATCATGAACGTCGCAGCGCGGTGTTCCCGAACCGGACTGAGCGGCGCAGCTTTTACGCCATGCCTTTCGAGCAGTATTTCATCTGGGGCGCGACCGCGGCCATGCTGCGCAATTTGTACCATTTTCTCAGGGCCGACTGAGCTATTTGATCGTACGTGACGCCCGCGTTATTGTACGGATGACTACTTATTTCAGAGCAAGATATGACGCTTTTTTCCATTCTTTGTGTATTGTTGATCGAGCAGTTCAGGCCTTTGCGTGCCGATAACTCACTCTATGGCTGGGTCAGCATGTTTGCTGAGCGTGTAGAGCAGAGCTTCAACGCGGGCCGCCCTGAGCACGGGCGTCTGGGCTGGCTGGTGATGATGTCGACCCTGGTCGTGCCGACCCTGCTGATTTACTGGTTAGCCGCGCTGGGTGGGCCGATTACACAGATGGCATGGACCATCGTGGTGGTTTATCTGACGCTGGGCTTTCGGCATTACAGTCATTATTTCTCTGCTATTCAGGTAGCTTTGAATGAAGGAGAAATTGCTGAGGCACGCAGATTGCTGACCGAGTGGACGCATGTCGATGCCGCCGGACTCGAGGTGCAGGAAATTTCCAGACTGGCCGTAGAAAATGCACTGGTCACCACGCACCGCAATGTGTTTGGTGTGTTCTTTTGGCTGCTGATGCCTATAGGTCCGGCAGGTGCCGTGCTGTACCGGGTAGCTGAATTTTTGGCGCGCGCATGGAATCAGCCTGAGCATCTGAAGCAGGAAAGCTTCGGCGCTTTTGCTGCCAAGGCTTTTTATTACATTGATTGGGTGCCGGCACGGCTGACGGCTGCGGCCTTTGCCATCGTGGGTAATTTCGAAGATGCGGTCTATGCCTGGCGTAATTTCGCGCGTCGCTGGAATGACGAAACTCTGGGCATCATTCTTTCAGCCGGCGGTGGTGCCATGGGTGTGCGTCTGGGTACACCGGCAGAATATGCGCCTGATATGCCCGCAGTTAGTCTGGTCGGGCTCGAGTCTGCGAACGCTGATATCGAGATTCTGCCCGGTGAAGAACCTTCGATACGCTCGCTGCAGAGCACCGTAGGTTTGATCTGGCGTGCTCTTTTGTTGTGGATTTTGCTACTGCTGATGGTCACCGTGGCGAATTGGGTGGGTTAGTTGTCTGGTTTTCAATGCGATTTTCGCCCAATTACAATGAATTTCGCACGCCACTTTGTTTCCTCCGCAGTCTTAGGTAAGATAGCGATAATTGTTGCGCTGCCGCAGAATGCTCTAGCCTGACTCCCGTCGCTTTTCTTAAAAGACCGGCAAAAGATGGATACTTCCACAAGTGAATTACCAATCGTCGCCACTGATTTCATCATTCAGGGCCTGACGAGCAATGGCAAACCCTTCCGGCCTAGTGACTGGGCCGATCGCCTGTGCGGGATCATGGGGCAGTTTCATCCGGATGCATCGCCGGGTTTTGATCACCACCTGCGTTACTCTCCTTACGTACAGCCGGCGCTGATTGAAGGCGTGCGCTCTGTTTTGGTCGATGGCAAATTACATGCACTTGAGCCACTGGCTTATCTTTTCCTGCGTGACTTTGCGCGCGACAATGATCTGCACCTGATCGAAGCCTGCGTGCTGCCTGAAGAAGAACTCGTCCACAGCTGACGCCCTGAGTTTTTAAGGTTGCTAGCCGATTTCTGAAGCCCCACGCGGCTGTTTGAAACTGCGCCTTGTCTTGTTTTCTGTATCTCTGAATCGCCTCTTATCCCCATCTTCGAT
>CAIQLE010000164.1 GCA_903872555.1 uncultured bacterium | reverse complement strand
TGTGCTTCTCCAGCAACTCATCAATCTCGGTCTGCCCAGCCGCATCGCTCACAAAGGCTTTGCATTCAATGGTGAGCCTTTTAGTGTCCTGATCAAGATAAATCCAGGTTTTATATGGCAGGCCTTTTTCCGTTGCAATCGCTTTGGATGGCATGACCTCTGAAATAATTTTGTTTCGTTTCAGTGCGAACTGAATTTTTTCAGGATTGACTTCGACAGGCTTGAGTATAGAAGGCAGGGTATCGTTAGTCTGGCTGCGGGATTCTTCTATGATTTCCAAAATTTCATGGCTAAGCTGCGAGGTATGCTCAGGGTCTATTTTGTACTGTCTGAAAATTTTATTGATGATGACCAGAATTTCAGCAAACTGGCTCTCAGGCAGTTGTATGTCACTGCTGGCGCTGGGCGTCGCCGGCCTGCGGTAATCAATCTTGGTCTTGAGGGTCAGATAAGGCCAGTATTTCTTCATGTCATAGACAACGGTATTTTTCTTGGCAAGGATAAAGTAATGCTTGACCAGATCACTGCTGCATACCGCATTGTAAAAATCATCAATGATGCTTTCAAATGAGTCTTGCTTCATATATTCATTTAACAGGATGCTCATTTTTATGCTTTTTGATGAATGATTTTTAAAGTAATGGAGATACGGGTCTTAAAATTTCTCCCAGTGGTTTTGAAAGTAACACGAAGTAAGTCATAGATTTAATTACAAATGCGTCATTGAAACGTATGACAGTTTCATGATGCATGAGCATGTGGAACAGATACAGGGACTTACTGCTGTTCAGCCGCAGGCGGGCTGATGATGAAGATGAGGAGGGCAGCGAATATAGTCATCAGCGATTGACCACATTCAATTGATGGTTATTCTGACTGCATTATGAATGCATACAACTTTGCTAATAAGCGGGTTCCGGCACGACTTAAGAAACCGTATGCAAATCTCTTCTACTAAGGATTATTCCTGAGTTCTGAGCGTAGTCAGTTTGACTTCGACCGCATGCTTGTCATCACGCACCCAGATCTCGCCATCCTGCAAAGTGACCTGCAGTTGCATGGTGCGTTCGCACAGCTTTTCAAGCGCAACAGCAGATTCAGACGTGATTTGAATGACACTCAGATTGCCGGCGCGGGCCAGCTTGCTGTTGATTTGCTTCCACCATATGCCAGCGCTGCTGCTATACAGATAAATGATGACTTCTTTTGCGCGGCCGCAGGCTTTGAGTATGCGGCGTTCTTCAGGCTGACCGACTTCTATCCATTTTTCTATGGAGCCTGTCAGGTCTTTTTGCCACAGGTCAGGTTCTTCTGCGTCCGAGATACCTTTGCCAAATTCCAGATACTCATGGGCATTCAGGGCAAAGGCCACGACTCTGACCATCATGCGCTGCAAGGTTTCCGAGGGATGACAGGCGATATTGAGCTGATGGTCGGCGTAATAATGCCTGTCCATGTCGGCAATTTGCAGACCGATTTTATAAATAGTGGATTTGAGTGCCATGGTAAAGATCCTGAGATGCCTGCCTTGCTTGCAGGCCAGCTGCGGATTGTACCGTGGCGAACTCCTGAAAATCACTTGTTCGGGCTTGGCTGCGTATGCCTGCCCTTCAGAATCTTCATGACGCGAGCCGGAATGTCCTTGTGAACAATAATCATCAAGGCTGTATCAGGCAGGATTTACTCGCCCTGGCCAGCACCTGCCGATAGTGCTTTGCCTGCGCCAGTACGCCCTCGCTGCGAACGGCACTACCGCGTTCACCAGCTATGGTGCTGGCATTTGCCGCTGTGGCTAATTCTGAAAACTCTGCATAGGGTATGTCTTCGGCCATTGTATCGATCAGGCATGCGCACTTGTACAGCATTTCTTGTCGTGGCCTCTCAGGGTGAGCGCGTACGCATTCATCAGCAAAGAGTATGCGGTCCTGCGTAGGATAGTCGGCAATCTGTGCGTAGCAGTTGCCAGTCAGGCCCAGAGCGATGCTTGTAACAAGAGAAAACAGCAGAGAATTTTGCATCAGGGTTCCTCAATGAATGGCACTTGGTATTGATGAAGTATGTCGCGTATCTCTGCGCGACTTTCTTGAAGCAGTTGTTCTACTTTGGCCTTCCATGCCTTATCTTCATGCCGCACACCCATGGCGATGCCATAGCTGAGTGGCAGACTTGCATAGGATTGCAGAGCGATTACTTTCAGTTTTTTTGTTGTGACTTTGCTGGCGTAATATGCCGCTACTGGCCCCCACACCAGTGCCGCATCTATTTTGCCGCTGACGAGTTCATGTTCAATGATGTCGCCGGGATGATGGTCGGGGTCGGCATCCAGTGAGCGATAAGGTATGGCCTGTTCGATCAGTTCGTTTTGCATCAGCCAGCGCACGCCGGGTGAGCGTATGAAGACGCCTATTCTGAGTACATCCCGTACAGAGCGTGGAAGCGTCAGAAATTCGGCTTCGCTGTTCACGCCGGCAGTCTGGTTTTCATCCGCGATGACCAGCACATAGCTAGAGCGAAAATAGGGCGCTGTTGTTGCTGCTTGATCGTAGTCGGCCGGCAGGCCCATGACCAGATCACAGCGAAAATTTTCGCCTGGCAGTTTGAATTTCAGCGTGTTACGTATGAAGCCCATACGCTGAGGGAAATCGGTGTAGGCCAGTTTCCAGCCCAGTTTTTTTGCCAGTAGTTCGGCAATCTTATTTTCAAATCCTTCGCCGCGTGCATTCGAGAAAGGCAGATTGTCGGGGTCCTGACAAACTTTCAGCACACCATCTGGAAGGTAAGTTTCCTGCGCAGGAAGCTTTGTGCACATACTGCACAATACGACGGCCAGTAGAAAATACAAACATGATCTTTCTGAGTACAGGCGCATGACATACTTTCTTATTGATTTTATTTTTCTTTCAATCGATGCCTTCAACTTTTGCCCGGGTGATGTCACCATTCGAGCGGCCCTTCAGGTAGCGATATAAATGTTCTATGTTGTCGATGACTGCTTTGTTCTCTTTAAAGGAAGGCATGCCTTTGCTCAGACGACCTTCGGTGACGGTGAGCAGGAATTCTTCGCGACTTAGTTTTTTTAAGCTCTCATTCAAAGAGGGGCCGACCATGCCTTCCTGATTCGCGCCATGACAGCGATCGCAGGCAGCAGCGCGCCATGTCCTGAAGCCGGTTAGGGTATTTTTATCGACTCGCGTGCCGTCCATCACGGTGTAGAGTTCATTCCTGACTTCCTCCGCTTGTGCAAAGCTGAAGAGGGAATGTAAAAGCAAGGTCAGCATCAGCGATTGAAATTTCAAGTCAGCTCCTGCATCTGAAATAACTCACATCTGAAACAGCATCAGGCTTGGGTAAAGCCATGGGCATTCCTGTGTAAGCGTTTGCCCATGGCCAGACTTGTTTCAGTTGTTTGACTGTTTACAGTGACTTATTCGAGCGTAAACACGGTGAGTGATCCGCCTAGCTCGGTATAGTTTTGAAGATCTCTGTAACCACCCACGGCACCCAGACCATCAGTGTCTTTTTCAAGGCCTGCTGCCATGCCTATGCCAGCCCAACCGCCTATGCCTGAGAAGACACCGACATACTGTTTGCCGCCATGCATATAGGTGAAGACATTGCCGATGATGCCGGAGGGTGTCTTGAATTTGAAGAGCTCATTGCCATTCAAATCGACTGCCTTCAGATAACCTTCCAGCGTTCCGTAGAACACCACATCACCCGCGGTAGAGAGGGCGCCTGACCAGACTGAAAATTTCTCAGGCTTGGACCAGACGATTTTGCCTGTGCCTGCATCCCATGCAATGAAGTTACCCATGCCGCCATGGCTGTTCGGTGCGGGGAACATGGCCAGCGTTGCGCCGACATAAGGCTGACCTGCGACGTAATCGACCTTGAAGGGTTCATAGTTCATGCAGACATGGTTAGTCGGCACATAGAACAATTTGGTCTTGGGATTATAGGAAGCAGGTTGCTGGTCTTTCGAGCCCAGCGCAGCAGGACAAATCCCTTTGGTATTCACATCAGGGCCATTCTGTGCGGTTGAGTATTTGGAGACCACTTGAGGGCGGCCTGATTTCATGTCGACATGGGTCGCCCAGTTGACAGCAGGGTCGAATTTTTCAGCCACCAGTAATTCGCCTGTGACGCGATCCAGTGTGTAACCAAAGCCGTTACGGTCAAAGTGCACCAGAGCTTTGCGTGTTTTGCCTTTGTGTGGAATGTCGGCCAGGATCATTTCATTGATGCCGTCATAGTCCCATTCATCGTAGGGCGTCATCTGATAGACCCATTTGACTTTGCCGGTATCCAGATCACGTGCCCAGATCGCCATCGACCACCGATTGTCACCGGGACGTTGCGCAGGATTCCAGGTCGAAGGATTACCCGTGCCGTAATACATCAGGTTGGTGGCTGGGTCCCAGCTATACCAGCCCCAGGTGGTACCGCCACCGGTTTTCCACTGATCGTCCTTCCAGGTTTTCAGGGATGAATTCTGACCTATAGGCATCACCTTGCCATCGGTCCAGGTGGTGGTGGTTTTCGGATCGACCAGCATGTCTTCATCTTTACCCACGCTATAGCCGCGCCATGCCAGTTTGCCATCTGAGAGGTTATAGGCACTGATGTAGCCGCGTACGCCCCATTCACCACCCGAGATACCGGTAATGACTTTATTACCGAAGACATGCGGCGCATTGGTGTTGACGGCACCCACTTTGGCATCGCCGTTCTTGATGCTCCAGACGATTTTTCCGCTCTCGGCATTCAGTGCCACCAGCGTGCTGTCCGCCTGTTGCAGCAGCACTTTGCCATCGGCATAGGCCAGACCGCGATTCACGGTGTCGCAGCACATCTGCGCAATCACAGCGCTGTCTTGTCTGGGCTCGAATTTCCATTTGATCTTCTGGGTTGCCACATCA
>CAIQLE010000163.1 GCA_903872555.1 uncultured bacterium | reverse complement strand
TAGCAAAGAAAGCTGCAAAGAAAGCAGTCGCGAAGAAACCGGCAGCCAAAAAGGGCACAGCCAAGACCAAGCCAGTAGCTAAAAAGGCGGCTAAAAAAGTAGCGAAGAAAGCTGCCAAGAAAGCAGTGGCGAAGAAGCCGGCAGTCAAGAAGGTCGCTACCAAAGCAGTGGCAAAGAAAAAGCCCGCTGCCAAAAAAGTAGTCAAGCCTGTAGCGAAGAAAGCAGCACCTAAGAAGGCAGCAGCACCTAAGAAGGCAGCAGCTCCTAAGAAGGCAGCAGCGCCTAAGAAGGTTGTGGCACACAAGCCTGCAGCAGCCCCGGCGCCAACGGCGGCACCGGCATCCGCTGTGAAGACGGTACTGAGCCCGGCAGCCGCCTGGCCTTTCCCAACGGGCGTTCGTCCTTAAACGACGAAGCTTTGGGAGCCTGAAAAATTCAGGCAAAATCACCGCTGCAGACGAGCAAGTCTGCGGCGGTTTTTTTTCGGGGAAAAATTTGGTCTACAGCATACTCAATCAGGTCATAGATACCATCGCAGCGGTGTTCGCGAGCTTGCTGCTGTTTCGTTTCTGGATGCAGGCTGTCAGGGTGCGCCCGCCAATGGCTATGAGCCAGTTTATTTTTCGCCTGACAGACTGGCTGGTGCTGCCTCTGCGCCGCATCCTGCCGGGTATCGGTGGCTATGACTGGGCAAGCTTGTTTGCCGCCATGCTGGTTGCCCTGAGCGCCGTTGCGCTGGAATTGGGTGTGCGTTCAGCCTTTGCCGTCGAACTGTGGTTGCTGCTGTCCTTATTGTCCATGGTGCACTGGATTGCTTATGGCCTGATCGGGATGATTTTCATCGAAGTGATATTCAACTGGGTCAATCCGCATGCGCCTATGGCGCCGACTGTGAGAGGCCTGACTGAACCGGTGCTGCGCCCGTTCCGTAAAATATTGCCCCTGATTGCGGGCATCGATCTGTCGCCTATGCTGGCCTTTCTCTTGCTGCGCATAGTGATTTTCGTTTCTGAAAACCTGATTTACAGTCTGTACGGATGACGCGTAACTGGTGCAGCCGTCATGGAGATTGTTTGCGCATTGCGGTGCAGGTACAGCCGAATGCATCGGCCTCGGTCGTGGTGGGTGAAATAGAAGGCGCATTGAAGCTGAAACTCAAGGCGCCGCCTGTTGAGGGCAAAGCGAATGAAGCACTGGAAAAATATTTGGCTAAATTATTCAATGTGCCCAAGCGTGATGTGAGTGTCACGCACGGGCATACCAGCCGGCTGAAGTTGCTTGAGATAAGAACGGATCTCAGCGTAGATGAGGCCAAAGCTTTGCTGATGGCGGCCTGATACAAGCGCGACCCTCAGCACAATAATCAGAAGCGGTAACCGAATTCTTTTTCGAAACGGTTTTCTATATCGGCCAATGTGGGTGCATGGTTTTGCCCGCCCTGGCTGGCAATCTTGATGGCCCCCATCAGCGAAGCCAGACGGCCTATAGTCATCCAGTCCATTCCCTGCGTAAGTCCAAACAGCATACCTGCGCGGAAGGCATCACCACAACCCGTGGGGTCAACGACCTGATCGACGCGCACGACGGGTATATCAAAGCGTCCATCGACAGTAAAAATCTCAGCGCCTTGTTCGCCGCGTGTCACCACCAGCGCAGAGACGCGTTCAGAAATGGCTTGCAGTGAGAGGCCAGTGCGTTCGGTCAGCAGCTCAGCTTCATAGTCATTCACGGCGACGTAGGTGGCCAGATCAATGAAGTGTTTCAGTTCTTCTCCATTGAACATGGGCAGGCCCTGGCCCGGATCGAAGATGAAGGGGATCTTGAGTTCTGCACAATCGTGCGCATGTTCGAGCATACCGTCGCGGCCATCGGGCGCCACAATAGCGAGCTTCACAGCACCCGCGTCTTTGACCTTGATGTGATGGGAGTTCGACATCGCGCCGGGGTGAAAGGCCGTGATCTGATTATTGTCGGCATCGGTCGTGATGAAGGCCTGAGCTGTGTAGGCATCTTCATAGGAGCGTATGCAATGGGTGCTGATCTTGAGCTTGTTGAGCCGGTCGATATAGGGTGCGCCGTCCTGGCCTACAGTCGCCATGATCAGCGGTTCGCCGTTCAAGAGTTTCAGGTTGTAGGCGATGTTGCCGGCGCAACCACCAAATTCACGACGTATGCTAGGCACGAGAAAGGCGACATTAATTTTATGCAGCTGGTCTGCCAGCAGCGCCTCGGAAAAGCGTCCGTGAAAGGACATGATGGTGTCGAAGGCGAGGGAACCGCAAATCAGTGAGCTCATGAATTTTCTCTTGGGTGCAACCGCAAAGGTCGGTAGGTATCAGTGATAAAAAATCGTCAGGTCGAAGCCGGCTGCCGGATCGCCAGTCAGTTCGAAAGGAATGCGGATCTCGCGCTCGGAGCGGGCAGGCATGCCTTTGGCGATCTCGGAGGCTGTCAGGTAGAGGCCAGGCAGAAATACCTTGCGCACGACAGGCTGGCCTTCCTGATTTTTTAGCTGCAGATCGAGTGAAGGCCAGGTCTGCAGCGTGTCGCTCTGGTTGCGCAACAAGGCAATCAGGATCAATTGATTAGGCTGATCGGCAACACTGTCGAGCTGACTTGATTGCAGTGACAGCAGCTCAATTTGCGCTGGCAGTTTAATCGTACAGCCTATGCGCTTGCATGCTGCACGCAGATAGCGTGCAGCTTCCGGCGAACGGGCAGCGATATCATTGCGGAAGTAGTAGCCCAGTTGCGCGACGATGGCGAGCAACAATAAGGGTATGCCCAGCCACAGCAAAATTTTCCAGATACGTGAACTGCGTTCGCGCTGACGCGCATCTTGCACGAAGCCTGGTTCGGTTTCTACTTCCGGTTCGCGTTCAGCGTCTGCTGCAAATTCAGATTGCGCCGAAGCAGATGGCTGGGTCCAGGGTTTACTCTGCAAATCGGCAATAGCTCGCGACAGTGCATCCAGCTCTTCTTCCATGCTGGGGCCGGTTGCTGAGGCAGGCTGACCGCGCAGCGAACCAAAATCGATCAGGGTCATGCGATCAGAAGGATCTTCCTGAGTGGCGACGGGAGGCGTGAGCGAAAATGCCTCACGTTCCTCATCGCGCTCACTGAGATCATCCTGCCCATTGAAGATTTCACGGCAGGCACCACAGCGGACCATACCTTCACGCAGTGCCAGTTGTTGCGGCGTGATACGGAATTGCGTGTGGCAGTGCGGGCAGCGAGTGGCCAATACCTTATCCATCGCTCAGTGCTCCCGCCGGCCCGCCAATGCAACCCAGCCATCACGTTCAGCCCAGACTGAAAGTGTCATGCGTGGCGCATAGCTGGCGATGATTTCATCGGCCTGTCGCGCCAGCACGCCTGACAGCACCAAGGCACCACCGGGCGCCACCCTGCCGCACAGCATAGGCGCCATCAGTTTCAGGGGGCCGGACAAGATGTTGGCCGCCACAATATCGTATTGCTGTTGATTGCGTTCCACACCAAAGATCTCAGGCAGGAAATACTGAATGTCGCAATGATTGCGTACACAGTTGTCGCGAGCAGAGATAATGGCCTGAGGGTCAATGTCGACACCATCCACAGGCGATGCGCCAAGTTTATTCGCTAGCATTGCAAGAATGCCGGAGCCGCAGCCGTAATCGAGTACCGATTCATTGGCTTTGACGTTTACTTCCAGCCATTCCATGCACAGTCGCGTGGTGGGGTGGCTGCCAGTACCGAAGGCCAGACCCGGGTCCAGTTCCAGCACCAGTGCGTCGGGATCAGGTGCGGTGTGCCAGCTAGGCACGACCCAGATACGGTGTCCTATGGGAATCGGCTCGAATTGCGATTGTGTGACGCGCACCCAATCCTGCTCAGCCACATTGCGCACGCTGAAAGGCAAATCTTCATCCAGTTCGCACCAGGCGCAGGCATCGTGCACGATCTCGGCATGG
>CAIQLE010000162.1 GCA_903872555.1 uncultured bacterium | reverse complement strand
TTATCCGCATTGATCTGCGTCGACAGATCAGTCAGTGACATGGCTGGAGTGGCCATAGGATCTGCCGGTATCTTTGTTTGAGTCGTAGTGCCCGATACATCAGTCGTGGAATAAGTCAGCTGATAGCCGGTTGCACCATTCTTAGGTGAGAAGACGGTACCCTGCACACCCGAACCCGAGACGAGGGCCTGAGTCTGGTCCGGAAAGGTCAGACCGCTTTTCCATGAATTGACCTGATCGGTGGTCAAAATGCTGCCAGACACATTGGCGGCGGTGGATGGCTGAGGATTTTTCAGGTCATTTAAGTCAAATAATTTGGTCACACTACGTGCAATATCTTGCGGCGGAATTGCACTCTCAGGAAGCACCTGGCCGTATTTATTCACATATTCATTTTGTGCATTGGCATCTTTTGCCTGGATCAGTTGTTCATCCAGCTTGGTATCACCAATGTAGGCGTAGGTCTGCCATTTATTGGTCGGATCGTTGGTGGTCGCCACCGCAGATTTACGGTAGTAGACGGTGGCCAGATAGCTGTTACCACCCGAGTCATACACTGTCACTGCGGTAGTTTTGTTGTAAGTGGTTGGATCATTTTTATTGAAAGGCAAAGCAGGCACTTGCGCATCTGAAGGCAAATTCAATCCCAGCGATACTTGTGTGGTTGCGACAGCATCACCGGTGGTTTTATTAGGAATCAGCAGCTTGGACAAGTTGTCCATATTCGCTTTACCGGAGGAGTCAACTGCCGCTGCAATCAGTGCCTGACCTGCCGAGTTGACCACGTTATACGAGCCATCCAGCATGAAGGTACCGTTACGGGTGTAAATATCTTGCAAGCCATCCGCTGATTTCAGCGGGAAAAAACCGTCACCGGTAATCGCGATATCCAGCGAGTTAGCGGAGAACGCAATATTGCCCTGACTGAATTCCTGGCTCACCTGCTTGAGCGCCACACCCTGACCGATCACAGAGGAAGCTTTTTGCAGTGGCGAAGTCGCAAAGATGTCACCAAAGTCAGCGCGCGAACGCTTGAAGCCGGTGGTGCCCACGTTGGCGATGTTATTACTGGTCACGGACAGCTGCTCAGAGGCAGCATTCAGACCGGTCAAGGAAGTATAGAAAGACATGTAGGTTTCTCCTGAATTGCTTGTGGGCTTGCGTTATTTATAAATTAGAGATTAGCTGCCAATGCGGGTCACGGTACTCATACTCACATTGCTGCCGTCATTCAGTTCGAGCTTCATGTCGCCGGTCGTGGCGTCGGTAGTGACGCTGCGTACGGTCGCCAAAGTGCTAACCGGCGCTGTAGCCGTTGTGCCAAACGTATTCGTCGTGGCTTCAATACGGTAAGTGCCGCTGGCTGTCGTATTGCCGGCATCATCAAGACCATCCCAAGTGAATGGGAAATCGCCTTGCTTTTGCGCCCCGATCTGACCGGTACGCACGAGCGTGCCGGTGGATGAATAGACTTTCAGCGTGACTGAATCAACATCGCTAGGTAGGCTGACGGTTCCTGTGACAGGATTGGTTCCATCAAAAATAGCTTTGCCATCGGTGATGCCTATCTTCTTACCTATCATATTGGCCGCACCGCTGATCTGCGAAGAGGACAGAGACTTGACCAGTCCATCCATGGAAGTCGACATCTTGGTCGTCGCTTCCAGCTGAGAAAATTGCGCCAGCTGTGCGACGAAGGCGGTGTTGTCCATAGGGTTGAGCGGATCCTGACTCTTTAACTGCGTCGTAAACAAGGTCAAAAATGCTGACTGACCCATAGCGCCGTTATCACCACTCAGCGCAGCTTGCTGCTGATTTTGTTTGTACTGCGCCGTCGTCATAATATTGGAAGGTGTAGCGGAATTCGACACAGAGGTCGCAGCGCCAGTCGTCGTGGTGGTCATGTCAGTTTTCCTTAAGCTTTAATAATGTCTAGTGTGCGCATCATCAGTTCGCGCGCGGTGTTCACAACTTCTACGTTGTTCTGATAAGAGCGCGAAGCGGCCATCAGATCGACCATTTCAGTGACTTCATTCACATTGGCCTGATATACAAAGCCTTCGTTGTTCGCCAAGGGATTGTTTGGGTCATAGACCTTGGGAATAGGCTTGGTGTCATCGACAATTTTGTCGACCTTCACACCACCCACATACGGCGCGCCGGCATGCGTCATCTCTTCATCCATCAGTGACTTGAAAATCGTGCGCTTGCCGCGATAGGCCAGTTCTTCTGTCGAGGAGGTGGTGCCGGCATTGGCCAGATTCGATGCCGTGGTATTCATACGGATCATCTGCGCATTCAGCGCGGTGCCGCCAATACCAAAAATATTATCGATAGACATAGCCATGATCGATTACTCCCCTCTCAACGCTTTGCGTATGGTGGACACACGATTTTCCAGAAACGACAGCGTGGCCTGGTAATCACCAGCAGCCTTACCGTATTTGGCCTGCTCTACTGAGAGTTCGACGGTATTACCGTCCACCGATGCATTAAATGGCACGCGGTAGCGCATGCCGTCGTCATCCGGCTCTTCTTCAGAAAATGCAAAGTGCGTCGTATGCGTGTTGCTCATCTTGTCGGTGGGGTTGAACTCAGCCATTACTGATTTAAAGTCCAGCTCCCTTGCCTTGAAGTGCGGCGTGTCGTCATTGGCGATATTGCGGGCGAGCAGTTCCATGCGCTCATTGCGCACCCGCAGTGCTTTCTCGTGAATTCCTAACGCGTTACTCAAAACATCCATGTCGTGCTCCTTTCGACCTGTCGGCGGTTTGTCGACAGTTCGCTCAAGTTTCCAGCTGTCGCACCGACCATTGCAAAGGCCGTGCCAGATCGTTTTTTGAGGGAATGTCGACGCTTTAAGGAGGGAAGCGGCAAGCTGTTGCCGCTTTATTCAAGCGTGAGCGTGGCAAGAATTTGCCGCCGGCTTCAATACGTCCGTGCTGCAGACGAGCGCATACACAAGCTCGGTTTTCACCTCGCCAGGATTACGCCCTGCTCATAACTCGAAAGTGAACTTACATTTCAGGCATATCCACTTTCGCAATGGTGTCCGTGAACTCGCCCAGACGCTCTCGTGCATTGTGTTTCAGGCCGGCGACGATGGAATTACGGGTGATGACACCCCCCTGATCGCGTCCTTCATATAAATAGGCCGCCTGCTTGCCCGTGATGTTGAGTGGGACGTTCGCACCCTTCTCGTTGCGGGCAGAAGGTGTCAATACCGTCAGATACAAGTCATCCAGCGCAGCCGGTCCATGATCTTTCAGCTTGGTGTCGCCGAAATAGCGGTCCACCAGGTCGAGTTGCTTTAATACCGACAGATTCAATATCTCTTTGGGGTTCTTGGCATAGCCTGCACTC
>CAIQLE010000161.1 GCA_903872555.1 uncultured bacterium | reverse complement strand
CCCATCAGGTGATGAAAGGCAAACCACTCTTTCAGCCAGGGGCCGCGGTCACGTTGTATGGTGCAGAGGGCAAGTTTCATAAGGGCTTAAGCCGTGATTAGGGTACGGAAGCGGTGACAACAAACTGGAAGGCCGCGGCATCATGCATGGCCACATTCGGATCAATGCCATAGATCACACTGATTTCCTGAATTTTTTTCAGCATCATATCTTGCTGAGGGAAAGCGAAAATTCTGGGGGTGATTTTTTCCACGTTGTAGCCTGTGTGGGTAAACAGTTCAATCATGGTGGAGCGGGTGAAGAAACGCAGATGCGTTCTGTCCAGCAGACCGGTATCGGCATAGCGGAAATCGCCATTCATTAATCTGAACTGCAGGCTCCAGTGCTGCACATTCGGGATGCTGGCGATAATTTTCGTGCCGGGTCGCAGCTGCTTGCGCAGATGCTCCAGCGCCTTCCAAGGCTCAAAGAAATGCTCCAGTACATCCGCAAAAATAATGCAGTCGCAATCAGCCAGTTCAGCCAGCAGCGCTTCGGATGCCTGCTCAAAATTTTCCAGATAGACGCGGGTACAATAGGCTTTAGCCGCGTTGTAATAATCTTCCGAAATCTCTACGCCGACATAGGTGATATCGGGATGTTGTTTCTTGATCTCTCTGGCTAAAGCACCTGTACCGGTACCGATTTCCACGATCTTTTTAGTGTCTGCGGGAATGGCGTTGAGTACATCGACATTGTGTACATCAGTGGCCGGGGTGCTGGAGATCATGATTATCTGGATACCTGAATTAGATGGATAAACGGGTTTTATTTTTTATTTGCTGCGGGTGCTTTGATAGCCGCCCGAATTTTTGAATACTCGGCAATATATTCGTCGTGGCCATTCACACCCATGGCGATTTTCAGGGCATCACTGAGGACGGCCTCGCTCTTTAACAGACCCAGTGTGGTCGCTGACCAGGCACATTTAAAGGTGTCATACGCCACGATATTCAATTGCGGATTCGCGGCCAGCAGCAGACTGGCGATACGCTCCATCAAAAATACTTTTCTCTGTATCCCGCCTTTGTAATTGGTGGGACTGACCAGGGCATCTCTGACGGTCGAGGCATGTGCTGCATTTTCACACAGCGCAAACAACTTTTCATTGATATCCAGCCACATTCTCCAGAACGCGGGCTTGGCCACAAAATAATTACTGAACACGGTGGTGCGTGAATCCATGATCAGTTTGCTGATGTCTATACCTAAGCCGACATGGGTGACGAAATCCTGTGCCGCCTTGGTAAAGCCGGGATCGAACAATTCATTTTGTTCAAACACATTCAGGAAAAATGCACCCATATCAGGCTGAGGACTGAATGTTACAACATCCGCTGCCCTGCCCTTGTTGAGGATGAAGTTTTGTATCTGCGCGCCGTTCAGGCCGGTTTTTTCCTGAAAGCGTGGCGAGAAAAATCCATAGAAAGTATTTTCTTCCAGCTCGGTGTTCAGCAAAAAGCGGCGTATAGGCCAGTATTCCTGCCAGTCGGGTCGGTCATTTTTCAGATTATCCAGTGCCTGAAACGGTGTCTGTACCGAGGCCAGAGTGGCATCGGAATAGGCAATCTGAAACAACTGCGGTGGCGTGATTTTTTCTACCTTATGCTGATTCACCAGCAGGCGCGGCGCAGGCAGGGACGCATACTGTGTCTTTTGCTGTATACCGGCCTGATTCAGACTGTGGCTCAGCATTAATTCATTCAGACCCTTTTCCAGCACACGTACAAAAGTGGAAGGCGTGTGTTGAGCGCGCCTTGCAATCAGTCTTTGCCTCAGGTCTTGCAGTTGCGCGGCATCAGCCGACAGGCTGATGGCTTTCTGTATATAGCTGTCAAAGTCATAGGTGATCAGCTCATCGCAACCGGCAGCGGTCATCAGACTACCTGCCATTCTGGACACAAAGCTGTTACCGCTCAGTGTCAGCATGGGCAGGCCCATCCACAGCACATCATTCGCGGTTGATCCGGCGTTATACGGATAGTTGTCGAGGAAGAGATCGGCCAGAGGTATGCGAGCCAGAAAATCTTCCGGAGGCACACGGGGACTGAAAATCAGACGTGCCGGATCAATACCGAGTTTTTTTGCTTCTTGCTTCAGATTGTCAGTCGCCCAGGGATTGTCATCCACGGTCCACAGCACGCTGTTTTCAACTTCACCCAGTATCTGCATCCAGCAGGCAAACATTTCCTGATTGAGCTTGTAGGTGTTATTGAAGGAGGCGAACACAAAAGCATTTTCAGGCAAGCCAACTTCTGCGCGGGTGACGGCCTTGCCTATGTCGCGCTGGGTATCGCCCGGGAGGAATGAGGTCTCGAGGTACAGAGGCTTCTCACTAAAGTAAGGCAGCAGTGACTCAGGCAATGAAAACGGATCAGCAATCACATAATCTATCCATGGCATGGCCGTGGTGCCTATGTAACCCAGATAGGTAGCCTGTATGGGCGCGGGTCTGAGCGCGAGCACGCCAGGGCGCGTGCCTGCGGAGAGTCCGTGCATGTCGATCAGGATATCGATTTCATCGGCCAGCACCAGATCAGCGACTTGCTTGTCGCTCAGGCTGCTGATGGGGCGGAAATGTTCGATGGCATTTTTAAAACGCTGTCTGATCTTGGGGCCGACTTCACGCCCGTAGTCATACACAAAGATCTCAAAGCGTGCTTTGTCATGATGCTCGAAAATTTCCGGCATCAATAAACCGACGGCATGCGCGCATAAGTCGGCAGACATATAGCCGATTCTTAAACGCGTATGCTGGTATTTTCTACCTTTGCACAGATGGTCTTCGGTGCATTTTAATTTTCGGTTGATGAAGTTTTCAGCTGCCAGCAACTGCAGGCCGGGATCATCGGTATGGGCCAGCATGGCCAGTGGCGACATCGATCTCAGCATCTGGTTCTGGCT
This sequence comes from uncultured bacterium, assembly GCA_903872555.1. GTDB lineage: Bacteria > Pseudomonadota > Gammaproteobacteria > Burkholderiales > Burkholderiaceae_D > Pernthalerella. The sequence continues at coordinate 168 of CAIQLE010000161.1, read as the reverse complement.
GACGCCGGGCAGTTCATCCAGCACCGGCCATTTGCACTGCTTCTGGCGCAGGTGCACCAGATGATGAATCACATCCTGCTGCTTGGGATTAAGTGCCAGACTTTTTTTCAGAGCATCTTCAGCAGCGCTGTACTCTCTGCGTATCTCACGCACCCTGCCTATATTGTT